>NZ_JAIQDD010000037.1:0-83961 GCF_020036995.1 Corallococcus sp. AS-1-12
CGCCAGCAGCGCCGAGAGCGCGAACGACGGAAGCGTGAGGCTTCTCTCGGGAGCGGCGGCTAAACCGGAAGCGGATGGTTCTGCGACAGTGCGGAATCTCAGGCGGGGACCTGTCCATGGGAGCTTGAGCAACGGCATCCCGTGGGGCGGAACGTGGGGCTCATCTGCCCCCGCCATGCCAGTTGCGTCTAAACGACGAGTCGTGATTCTCGAACGGGCTCAAACTGCGCGTCGAGTAGGTGGGGCGCGCAGCAAAGGGCTGGCCGTCCTCTGCATGTTGCGCGCGTCAAGGTAGGCGTCCACCTCGGCCATGAGCGCATCCATCTTCTTGCCGCGGTGGTTAAGGTGTGGCGCACGGTGGGCCGGCGGTTGCGTCAGGCCGAGGTGCCTGCGGAGAAGAAGACAGCGGGCATGGCGCGAGAAATCCTCCAGTTGGAAGAGTGCCTTTGGACGTTTGCCGATGTGCCCGGCATCGAGCTGACGAACAACTTCGATGAGCAGTGCATCCGCCGCGCCGTCATGTGCCGCAAGACGTCATTCGGAACGCGATGACCCGAAGTCAGTCGCTTCGTCGAGCGCATCTTCACCGCAGTCTCCACGCTCAAGCGACAAGAGCGGGGTGTGCTGAACTTCCTGACGGACATGCTGCGCACGCATCGTCGGGTTTGCCGCCACCCTCGCTGCTGCCTCGCGCGGAGGCCCCTCTGTTCGCGTACGCAGCATGAGTCGGTGAACGGTTACGTTTACTCAATGCTGTGGGCCAATAAACACATGAACAGGCATCGCCGAAGGAGTGCTCTCAAGGTCGCTGACAAGTCCGGAAACATTCGTGATGCGTGTCTCGGGATCGTAGATGAAGCAGACTAGTATTTTGCAATTGGGATGCTTTTGGTACCTGGCAATGTCTGCGAGGAGTTCATCGCAAAGCCCCCGTTCGGTCAGCGACTCACGAGTCTTCTTCACTTCGACAACGATCTGCTCCTCCTTGAGCAGAAAGTCCAAGCGTGGGCTCGCACCTGCAAAGCTAGGGGCGGACTCCTCTGGACGAACATCTAGGAAGTGCATAAGGAGCAAAGCATGCAGGAGATCGTGTACGTCGTGCTCGTCCTTGATTGTCAAAGTTTCGCGCCCTGCGTGCCGCTTTTTTAGCTGCGTCGCAAAGCGGTGAAACTGACGAAGGATATTCATCAGCGCTCCAAGGCTAGAGACCTCACGCGAAGCAGTAGCCGCGAACGAGCGGGCTGCATTGCGCTTGAGTTCGCTGATGCATTCAATGAGAACTACGCTCTTCTCGCGAATCTCAAAGTGACGGTGTTTAATGACGTCGTACTCATCATCACTGCAGATGAGGGTGCTTCCCGCCCTATCTGCGACGTACCACCAGGTAAGGTCACCCCCGAAGGCATCAGTCAGGAGGCGGCGCAGAGTCTCTCGGTAGGCGGCCATTTCTGCGTCGCTAGGCTGCTTCTGGAGAAGGCCGTTGCTGCGCTCCATGAACTCCTGGAGGTGCCTGATTGACTCCTCATGCGTGCTCGCAGGCATGGATTCAGTTGGCGAGAGCGTTGGCGTAGCCATGTTCGATATCTTGGCTGGGTGGCTTGTCGGCGGCAAAATTAGTGCCCAGGCCATGCGTGCTGTAGATTCTGGTGACCGGACCCTCCAGCCCAGCGAGATGTCGCCGCCCTCTCTCGAACCTATGCAGAGGGATGCCCGCCCAGGTGTTCTATACTGCCGGATATACGCCTCTCTGGAGAGGCGCTTGAGTTGGCGCGGTTCCGTCTGCGGAATCAGCTCACGAGCAGCATCGCCAAGCTGCTGGGGATGAGCTTTCCGCGCCCAGCGCCTGGATGCGTGCTCCGGACCACATCCAGCATATCGACCTCAAGTCCACCCACTTCGGCGAGACGCACCAATCGGAGTTCTCGCGAATCGCGCGGGAGCGGAAGCTGAAGCGGTAGCCGGGCCGGGAGCACCCGGAGGCGCCCACGGCCCAGGGCCCTCCGCTCAGGCCTTGAAAGTCATCAGGGGCCGCAGCCGTGCCACCTCCCGGACGATGTCGGCGTCCACCTGGGAGGCCACCACCGGGCCAATGGGCTTGTAGGCGGCGGGGGCCTCCTCGATGCGGCGCTCGGCCCGGAGCGCGATGCAGTCCACCCCCGTCAGCCCCAGGTCCTCCTCCCGGTGCTTCGCGCCACCCCGTGACATGGAGAAGCGCGAGTGCGCCCGCCCCGCCCCATGCGAGGCCGACGCCAGGGCCTTCGCGTTGCCCAGGCCCCGCATCAGGTAGGACGTGGCGCCCATGGAGCCGGGGATGATGACCGGCTGGTCCTCTTCCGCCGGGCAGGCCCCCTTGCGCGCCAGCCAGCCGCCATCCCAGGGCAGGGTGATGTTGTGGGGCACGTCGTAGACGAGCGGCGCCTCCACGTCCCCGAAGAGCTCCCGCAGCGTCTGCCGCACCAGCTCCGCGAGCAGCAGCCGGTTGAGGAAGGCGTAGTTGGCCGCCGTGGCCTCCGCCTTCAGGTACTCGCGCACCCTCGCGGGATCCGCGAGCGGGAAGATGCCGCTCCCCGGGTGCGGGGCCCCCGAGGGCCACGCGGCGCGCGCCCGCTCCTGCCAGGTGCGCCCCACGTGCTTGCCCATGTCCCGCGAACCGGAGTGCACCATGAAAGCCAACTGCCCCTCCCGCACGCCCCAGGCCCACGCCCGCGCGCGGTCCACCACGGCCTCCACCCGCTGCACCTCCACGAAGTGGTTGCCTCCCCCAATGGTGGCCAGGCCCGGGTCGCGCACCACGCCCTCCCGCCGCAGCCCGGTGGGCGCCCAGGCCGGGTCGCCCTCCAGTGCACCGCCCAGGTGGACGCGGCCGGACTCGCGGTGAAGCTGGCCCAGGTCCATGCGGGCCGCCATGCCCAGGGGCTGGCCTTCCGTCTCCAGGAGCCAGCCGGGCAGGCCGTCCCGCAGCAGCGCCTCCAGGGCGCGCGAGCCCTGGGCGACGTCCCGCGTGCCGAAGAAGCAGTGCCCCTTCATCCGCTCGACGAAGGCGTCGCGGCGGGCGAGGAAGGCGTCCACGGAGAGGTCCGCGACGTGCAAGCGCATGCCGCAGTTGATGTCCGTGCCCACGGCGCCGGGGACCACCAGGCCCTCCGTGTGGACCACCGACCCGATGGCCACCCCGGAGTCGCCCGGATGGAAGTCCGGCGTCGCGCGCACCTGCTTCACGCGGCCTCCGTCGGGATGGTGGAGCGCGGCGAGCGCCGCGAGCTGCTGGAGCGCCTTGCCCTCCACCGGCAGGTCCGGCGGAAGGAGGACCTCGGCGGGGGGCGCATGGGGATCCGCCAGGAGGCGGACCGTGTAGACACGACCGTCGTAGGCAACGTCGAGCCCCTCGCGGGCAAGTGCCCGCAGGAGCCGGTTCAATTTCGGCTGCATGACCTTCTCGGAATCTGACCCGGGCGGAGCTTCAGCCCGGGGGACGTGAGCGATGGATTCGAGACCTCGGGTCAGCAGCCGCGGTCGGGACGCCGGAGCGTCCGCGACCCCCTGGACGATCCAACACACCCCACCTGACGGACTCGCGAAAAGGCCCGCGCCGTTCGAGGATGGGCCCATGGACGTGTCGATGCAGGGGATTGGAGCGGTGTCATGACGGTGGCGGTCCTACGGGCCCAGGCCCCGGAGTTCGATGTGGCGTCCGTCCTGGATCGCTTCCCGGACTGCCACCCGGACGCCGTCTGGCTCCAGGGCGAGCCGCACCAGCGCCAGGGGCGGCACTCGACCTCTGGCTTCAACCTCACCCTGGTGGAGGACGGCGAGGGCACGCTGCACGGCCCCGTCGCCGCCGCCCGCAGGCAACTGGAGGTGCTGGCCCCGCTGCTCCTGGAGCTGCGCCAGCAGGCCGTCCCCTGCGTCGTGGACTTCGGCCTGTTCGTCGGCTCCTCGCGGCACTTCACCAGCTCCATCCACTTCCCACCGGAGGACGTCCGGTGGTTCGCGGACCAGGGCATCGCCCTGGCCGTCTCCGCCTACCCGACCGCCGAGGAGGAGTCGGAGGACTCCTCGGGCAACCTCCAATGAGCGCGAAGACGCCTCCCCGCTGGGACCCCGAGACCGTCCCGACCTTCTGGATCAACCACGCGTCCCGCTTGCTGATGCGCCACTTCGAGCAGCGGCTGCGGCCGCTCGAGTTCGGGATGGCCTACCTGCCGGTGGTCCTCGCGCTGGAGGAGCACGGGCCGCTCCTCCAGAAGCAGCTCGCGGAGTATGCCCACGTCGAACAGCCCACCATGGCCGCGCTCCTCACGCGCATGGAGCGCGACGGCCTCATCCAGCGTCACCCGCACCCGGACGACAGGCGCGCGAGCCGGATCTCCCTCTCACCCAAGGCCCGGGAGCGCCTGCCGGAAGCGAAGGCGCGGTTGGAGGAGGTCGCGGATCAGGCGACCTCCGGCTTCAGCGAGAAGGAGCGCGCCGCGTTCATGGCGCTCCTGCGCCGCGTGGTGGCCAACCTGGAGCCGGCGTCCGGGGAGTGAGGGGGAATCCAGACAGGACGTCAGAGCGTTCCTGTAGGGTGCGCGCCCCTCCGGAAGATTGCCTTCCGGCATGGCACAAGGTCGAGGCCTCTTGAACCGCTCCTCCTTCCTGATGCGCGCGCTGCGCACCGGCACGTTCTGTCTCGTGGGCGCCAGCTCGCTGATGACCGCCTGTGATTCCAATGACGATCCCCCCGTCGACCCGGCACCGGTGGACCGGTCTCCGCGCACGCTGACGGTGCTGCAGACCAGCGACCTGCACACCAACATCTTCCCGTGGGACTACTTCTCCGGGAAGCCGGACGCGAAGCGCGGCCTGGCCAAGGTGGCCACGCTCATCAAGCAGGAGCGCGCGAAGAACCCGGACTGCACGCTGCTCGTCGACACGGGGGACACCATCCAGGGCTCGCCGCTCGGCACCTACTACGCCCAGGTGGACAACGCGTCCAAGCACCCCATGGCCACCGCCATGAACGAGCTGGGCTACGCCGCCATGGCCATGGGCAACCACGAGTTCAACTACGGCCAGGACGTCCTCGACAAGTTCAAGGGCGAGGCGAACTTCCCCCTCCTGGGCGCCAACGTGCGCAAGAGCTCCGACGGCTCCGAGGCCTTCACCCCGTACGTGATGGTGACGGTGTGCGACGTGAAGGTCGGCATCCTCGGCCTGGTGACGCCGGGCGTGGCGACGTGGGAGCGCAAGGACAACATCACCGGCCTGCGCTTCGACGAGCCGCTGGAGACCGCGAAGACGTACGTGCCGCTGATGAAGCAGGCCGGCGCGGACGTGGTGCTGGTGGCCATCCACGGCGGCCCGGACAAGCAGCCGACGGGCAGCGCGACCAGCCCCGAGTCGTGGCTCGCGGACTACGCGGACGCCACCAGGTGGACCGACCGCGGCAACCTCACCGCTGAGAACCAGGCCGTGCAGATCGCCCAGCAGGTGCCGGGCGTGGACGTGCTGCTCACCGGCCACACCCACCAGCCCATCCCGAAGATGCTGCTGAAGCAGCAGGATGGCCGTGAAGTCCTCCTCACGCAGCCCAACCGCTGGGGCAGCCACCTGGCCGACGTGCAGCTCAACGTCACCTGGAACGGCGAGCGCTGGGGCGTGGACGCGCACGACTCGCGGCTCCTCGCGGTGGACGACACGGTGGCGGTGGACGCCACCGTCACCCAGCTCACCCAGGCCGCCCACGACACCACGGTGGCCTACGTGAACCAGAAGATTGGCAGCACCACGGCGGCCTTCGTGGGCGGCTTCCCCGGCCGCTACGTGGACAGCGCGCTGGCGGACCTGCTCAACATCGTGCAGGAGGAGGCCGCGGCGGAGGCCGGCTTCCCCGTGGACCTGTCCGCGACGGCCCTGTTCTCCAACGACGTCGCGCTGCCCGCGGGGGACGTCACCCTGCGGGACGCCTACAGCGTCTACATCTATGACAACACGCTGTACGTGATGGAGATCAACGGCTCCATCCTCCGGCGCGCGCTGGAGATGAACACGCTGTACTTCAAGCAGTTGGACGCGGCGAACCTGCCCGCGAAGCCCGAGGACGCGAAGGCCACCACGCCCGTCGTCGCGGACTACAACTGGGACCTCTACTCGCGCATCGAGTACGGCTACGACCTGACGAAGCCCGCGGGCTCGCGGCTCACGCACCTGCGCTTCCAGGGCGAGGACGTGAAGGACGACCAGGTCTTCCGCATCGCCGTCAACAACTACCGCGGCGGTGGCGGCGGCGGGTACAGCATGTTCAAGGAAGGCCGCCTGCTGTGGTCCTCCGCGGACGGGGTGCGGGACTACGTCGCGCGCTACATGCAGGAGCACCAGGACCTGTCCCCGGACGCGGTGAACACCTGCAACTTCACGCTCGCGCCGGACCTCTACACGCCTTACTTCCAGGCCAGATTCGGCCCGGCGAAGTGCGCGCCGGTGCGGTGACGCAGGGCCCCCAGGGACGCCCGGTGGACAGCCCCCTCTTCCTTGGGGGGCAGGTCCCACCGGGCCTCCTTCCGGGGCGAGCGCCGGCTTTCAGTGGCGGGTTTCGCGGGGGGGCTTGAAGCCCATGAGGAAGTCGATGAGCAGGCGCGTGCCGTAGCCCGTCGCGCCCTTGCTGCGCCACGCGTTGTCGCGCTCGGCCCTCGCGGTCCCCGCCATGTCGATGTGCGCCCAGGGGAGCCCGTCCACGAACTCCTCCAGGAAGAGGCCCGCGGTGATGGCCCCGGCGTTGTCGCCGCCGACGTTCTTCAGGTCCGCCACCTCCGACTCCAGCTCCTGCCGCAGGCGCCGGTCCAGCGGGAGCTGCCACACGGTGTCGCCGGTGCGCTCCCCCGAGTCCCTCACCTGGTCCACCAGCGACTGCTCATTGCCCAGGACCCCCGCGCTCAGCACGCCCAGCGCGCGCTGACACGCCCCGGTGAGCGTGGCGATGTCCACGATGGCGTCGGGGCGGGGCGACTGCTCGGTGGCCAGGACGAGCGCGTCCGACATCACCAGGCGGCCCTCCGCGTCGGTGTTGATGACCTCCACCGTCTTGCCGCCGCGCACCGTCAGCACGTCTCCCAGCTTCATGGCGGTGCCAGAGGGCATGTTGTCCGTGCACATCAGGTACGCCGTCACCGCCGTCCTGCAGCCCAGCGGCTTCAGCACCGTCATCGCCGCGAGGATGGCGCCCGCGCCGGCCATGTCCCCCTTCATGGTGGCGTGGACCAGGTCGTTCGGCTTCAGGCCCAGGCCGCCCGAGTCGAACATGATGCCCTTGCCGACCAGCGAGACACGGCCCAGGGGCTGGACGGGCTCTCCGCGGCTGCCCCGGGGCGTGTACGTCAGCTTGATCATCCGCGGCGGCTCCGCGCTGCCGGCGTTGACGCCCAGCAGGCCGCCGCAGCCGAGCCCGGCCAGGGCCTCGCCGTCGAAGACCTCGACCTCCAGGCCGCAGCGCTCGGCCAGGGACTCGGCCACCTCCGCCATGCGGGCGGCGGTCAGCAGGGTGGCGGGGGCGTTGGCCAGGTCTCGCGCGAACGCCGTGGCGCGGGAGTGGATGCCTCCACGCATCATCCCCTGCTCCACCTCCCCGGTGTTGCCCGGGCCCGAGACGAGCGTCAGGGCTTCGAGCGGCGGCTCCTGTTCGGACCGCCGCTTGTAGGGCCGGTAGCGGTAGCGGGCGAGCAGGACGCCCTCGGTCAGGGCCTGCGCGGCGAGGTCCGCCGGGATGCTGCCCGTGTCCGGGACCTGGAGCGCGACGCGCTTCTGCTGGCCCGCGGTCCGCGCGAACGCGGCGGCGGCGTCCCGGAGCCTGCCCGCGTCCAGCCGTGCCCGCTCACCCACGCCCACGGCGACCAGGGGCGGGCCGTCCGTGCGGGGAATGAGCAGCGTCTGCCCGGCCTTGCCCTCGAAGCCCGCCGCCTTCAGGAACGCGCGGTCGATGCCAGGGGCCTTCACCGCTTCGTCCACTCCCACGAACGTGCCGACGCAGCCGGCATCGGCGGGGACGGTGGCCGCCACGGCGAGCTTCGTCTCCTCCGGGGGTTCAATGGAAGGAGCGGGGTGGAACTCGGCCTGCGCGCGCGAATGGAACGAAGTCAACATGGAAGCCTCCTGATGGAGGAACTGGGCACGGCGCCGGGACGGTGCAACGTCCAGAAGGTCACCTGCCCCTGCCTCCGGGAGCGGTTTGCCGGCGGATGCGAGGTGTGGATGTTCCGCGACGCAATCCCATGAGGGGGAAGCCCATGCGCACACTGCCGTCGAAGCGGATGTCCTTGCTCACCGAGCGCGAAGCCCAGCTCGTCCTGTCCAGCGCCCCACGCAACCTGGCCGGGCTCACGCCACGCGAGCTGCGCGGACGCATCCTGCGAGCGCGCCGCCTGATGGAGAAGTACCAGGACGAGGCGCAGCGGCAGCGCAGGGAGGCGCTCCGCAAGGAGGTGCCCTCCCGCTCCCGCCGCGCCGAGGGCAACCGCAACACCCTCCGCAAGGCCGAGTACTTCGCCCTCACCTTGGAGCGCTTCGAGAAGCGGCTCGCCCTGCTCGAGCGCAAGGCGCGGACCCCGGCCCGCGCCGCGAGCCGTCCCTCCACCCGGCGGGCGACGCGCACGGCCACGGGCGGACGCAAGCCCGCGCGCCGGACACGCGCCGCCGGCCGCACCGCGAAGGCCCCCGCCTCCGGGAAGCGGGCGACCCGCCAGAAGCGGGGCGGGGCCCTGAAGCAGGAGCGCTTCGCCTCCCTCAAGCGGCAGGCCCACGCCTCCGCCCGGGGCCGCCGGACCCAGGGCCGGCGCGACTCGCGGCGCTGAGGGAAGCGCCCGGGTGGGGGGCCTACCCGAGCCCCCAGGGCAGCCCCAGCACCTGCCACGCGACCAGGAGGGCAATCCACACGGCGAAGACCACGATGACGTACGGCAGCATCAAGGCCACCACCGTGCCCACGCCCGCGTCCTTCTGGTACTTCTGGGCGAAGGTGACGATGAGCGCGAAGTAGGCGTTCAGCGGGGAGATGGCGTTGAACGGACCGTCGCCCACGCGGTACGCGGCGAGCACGGCCTCCGGGTCCACGTTCAGCCGCATCAGCAGCGGCACGAACACCGGCGCGAAGATGGCCCACTTCGGAATGGCCCCCGTCATGATGAGGTCCAGGACGGCCACCACCAGCACGAACCCCACGAGCAGCGGGAGCGCGCCCAGGCCCGCGTGCTCCAGGGCATCCCCCACCTTCACGGCCGCGATCGTCGCCATGTTCGTGTAGGTGAAGAGGGCGATGAACTGGCTGATGATGAACAGCAGGAAGATGAGGCCGCCCAGCCCGGCGACCGCCTTCTCCATGGCCTTGATGACGTCCACGCTGTTCTTGAGCGTCCTGGCGCCGACGCCGTAGGCGGCCCCCGTCACCAGGAACAGCACGGTGATGGCGACGATGAGGCCGTTCATGAACGGCGAGTCCCCGACGAGCGCGCCCGTCTCCGGGTTGCGCAGCGGCGCCCCCGGGGGCAGCGCCAGCAGGCCGAAGAACACCAGCACGCCCACGAGCCCCCAGAACGCGAACTTCAGCCCCCGCGACTCCTCCGGGGACAGCTTCGCGCCCACCGTGGCCGGCTTCTCTCCCTTGTATTCACCCAGCCGGGGTTCGATGAGCCGGTCGCTGATGAGCGACACCACGAGGGTCAGCATCAACACCGACGCGGCGGAGAACCAGAAGTTCGCCGTCAGGTCGATGGAGCGGTCCGGCGCCAGGATGTGGATGGCGTCGTTGGTGATCTCCGTCAGGATGCCGTCCAGCGGTTTGATCAGGATGTTGACGGTGAAGACCGCGGCGACACCGGCGAACGAGGCCGCCAGGCCCGCGAGGGGATGCCTGCCCACGGTGAGGTACGCGGCCGCCGCCAGGGGAATCAGCACCAGGTAGCCGGCATCCGCCGCGATGCTGGACAGGATGCCCACGAACACCAGGATGTACGTGAGGAGCCGGGCCGGAGCGACCGCCACCAGCTTGCGGATGAGCGCGCCCACCAGGCCCGCCGCGTCCGCGACGCCCACGCCCAGCATGGCGACGATGATGACGCCCACCGCGTTGAAGTCCATGAAGTGCTGGACGACGCCCGCGAACATGAAGCGCAGGCCCTCGCCCGTCAGCAGGCTCTTCGCGGCGGTGGTCGTCTGCTCCAGTTGGTGGGTGTCCGGGTTGATGGTCTCGTAGGTGACGCTGGCTCCCAGCCAGTAGAAGAGGTGGGAGAGCACCATCACGAGCGCGATGAGGGCGACGAAGATGATGGCGGGATGGGGGACCTTGTTGCCCACCCGCTCGATGGCGTCGAGCACCCGCTCCATGCCCTTCTTCTTCGGCGGCGTGCGCTGCTTCTTCTTCGTCTCGCCTGGGACCTGGATGTCGTCGAAATGAGCCGCTTTGGCCATGGGAGTGCTGCTCCTTTCCAATCCCTCAGAGCTCCAGCTCGGCCCCCACCGAAAGCGAGGTATCCGTCCGGACCTTGCCCGCCGCGGGTGCGCTGTCGTGTTGCAGTTCGAAGTACGTGGTGAGCGCGAAGCGGTCCGTCATGTCCACGGACAGCTTCGTGGTGGAGTCCAGCAGGACGCGGGGGTCGCCGAAGATGTCCGGCAGCAGCACGGCGTCCTCGCGCACGTACACGTGCGCGTTGATGTCATAGCGGAACGCCAGCCCCACCGCGGGCGACCACTGCGTCACGTCCGGCAGGTTCTCGCGCGTGGGGGTGTACTGGAACCGGCGGTCCTTCGCGTAGCCCGCGCCCAGGTACGTGCGCAGCAGGAGCTCCTTCGACTTCTTCGTCCGCTCCAGGAGCGTGAAGCCGGCGCCCAGCTCCACCTCGGTGCGCAGCTCCAGGCTGGCGGGGTGGTCCGTCTGCACGCCCAGGAAGGTGTAGGCGCTCAGCAGGCGCGTGAAGCGGTAGTCGCCGCGCGCCCAGCCGCCGAGCGTCAGGGCCGTGACCTCCCGCTCCTCCTCGTCCTCGGTGGCCGCGTTGCCGTAGGCGCCATCCGCCTCCAGGGTGAGCGCCCACACCGGGGACTCGTACTCCGCCAGGGCATCGCCGGTGAGGGTGAAGGTGCGGGCGTTGCCGGTGAAGAAGGAGGCGCCGAGCCCCGCCGACCCCGTCCAGGGCCCTTCCTCCTCGTCCTCGTCCTCGTCGGCGGCCGCCGCGACGGAAGCCGGTGCGGAGGCCTCCGCCGCGTCGGGAGGCGGCGTGGGTGTCTGGGCCATGGCCGCGAAGAGGAGGAAGAGTGGACTCATACGTGCCCTGGGGAAGGAGGAGCCTGCCGGTCCCGGTGAAGGAGGAGGGGCGGCCCCGGTGGTGCTCGAAGGCCCTCTCGCGCCCCACGCAACCTTTGACACGCACCGCGCGTACGGCAATCACAGGCGGGCATGCCAGGGAGTGGCCCCTTCGTGTCCTTGCCCGTCAGAACGTGACGCGGGATTTGTTCCGCGCGCCCTGGCTCAGGGGCGCACGACGTCCTGGATGAACCGGCTCAGCGACTCCGCCATCTTCTGGTGCGTGGCGGCGGAGGGGTGCCAGTCCTCGCCGACGCCGTCGGCGAACGGGTTCTGCACGGCCATCACGTGGCGGTGGATCCGGGCGTCGCCCAGCCGCTGGCGCTCCGCCACGAGCTGGGAAATCCAATCGCCGACGTGCACGGACGTCACCACGCCCTGCTGCTCCTTGCGCTTGAAGCCGTCCGTCATGCTGCCCAGCGTGCAGACGAGGTGCGCGCGGGGATGCAGCGCGCGGAGCCGTTCGAGGAAGGTCCGGTAGGCGGCCTTGAAGGCCGCTTCGTCCGGGAGGAACGCGGCGGTGCCCGCGCCCGCGAACGCGTCGTTGGTGCCGGCGTTGATGACAATCACGTCCGGTGAGCCCTGGGAGAAGTCCCAGGCGGCGGGGTGGTCCGGGACGGCGCGCTCGTAGACGGCGGGCAGCAACCCGGACGTGGACAGGTCCAGGTTGCGGTACACGCCGTGGCCCGAATAGCAGACGAACACGGCCTCCGCGCCCAGGCGCTGGGCCGTGAGCCAGCCATGGCCGCGTCTGGGGTTCTGGTGCTTCGACGTGAAGGTGGGCACCCGGGAGGAGGCTGTCTCGGGATGGAAGGTGACGTCGGTGCCGTAGGCGCAGGTGATGGAGTCCCCGACGAACTCCAGCTTGAGCCCCGTGTGCGGCGGGGGCGGCTCGCGGAGCTCGCCATGGACCTCCAGCGCCAGGAGCGTGCTGGCGCCCACCAGGGACTCGGTGCGCTTGAGGAGCTCCACCGTGTGCAACCCCACGGGGAGGCCGCTGGCGAGCAGGTAGCTGCCCTGGCCGGGCTCCACCGCGAGCAGCCGGGGAGGGGCCCCGTCCACCACGACGTCGAAGTGGTTGGTCCCCATGTCGCCGCCCGCGCCCGCGTCATGGAGCCGCATCCGTACGGCGTCCCCCCAGAAGCTCGCGCGCACCGTCACGCCCGGATGGGAGAAGACGACGCCTGCATCGGAGCGGTACGTGCGGCCCACGTAACGCACGCGCGCGTCAGCGGCGGGAATGCTCACCCAGGCCATGGAGGGGTTTTCCGGTGGAGGGTAGGGGCTCCTGCACGCGGCCAGTGACAGGCCCACGCCAAGGCAGACGCCTTGGAGGCCCCGGGAGAACCTGGCGATGCGAGAGCGGTCGGGCACGAAGCTCCCAGCCTACACGGGAAGGCGCCGCTCGCGATGCGCGGGGCCGACCGTGCGGTATCGTCGTGGGCAGGAGAGACTCCAGCCAGATGCCAGGACCCTTCGCGAACCCCTCCCTGCTGATGGACTGCTCCGACGCGGAGCTCGAAGCGCTGCTGGAACAGGCCGACTTCGGCAACTTCGAGCCCGGCCGGGACCTCCCGCCGCTGCGCGAGCGGCTGCTCCGGCTGGAACGGGAGCGCGGCCTCACGGAGCTCCACCGGCGCGTCTCCGACAAGGTCCTGGCCGCGGGGGCACGGCTCGTGGAGACCCCGCGCTACATCGGCATGCAGCGCTGCTTCGCGCTCAGCCCGGATGGACGCCATCTCGCCATCGCGAGCAACCGCCTGGACGAGTCGCACGGGGGCGACGTGCGCATCTGGGAGCTGGCCACGGGGCGCGTGGTCGACGCCGTCGGGTTCGAGACGGCGCTGGTCGGCTCGACGCGGGAGCCCTCCTGCCTCCAGTGGTCTCCGTCGGGGCAGTGGCTTGGCGTCATCCTGGGCCAGGTCGTCATCGGCGTGCTGCGGGCCTTCTCCGGAGCGCTGCCCTGCTTCACCGCCGACGTCACCCGTCGCTGGGGCTCGCCGCCGGGGGGGACCGTCATCAATCCCAAGCACGTGGAGAACTCGGGACACCTGCCCGCGTGGTGCTGGTCTCCGGATGAGGCCCACCTGTTCGTCTCCACGCCCGGGCCGGACGGCGCGCTGGGCTGCATCGTCCCGTTCCGGGAGGGCACCCGGATCCATGAGGACAGCGAAGGCCTTCGCTGGTGCCCGGCCCGGTTGAACGGACAGCCTTCGAAGTCGCGCCCGCACACCTGGGTGCGGTGGAGCCCGGATGGCTCACGCATCCATGGCTACTGCAAGGACGAGTTCGCGCTCGAGCCGAGCGCCAGCCCGGAGCCGCAGTCCCATCCGTCCGCCTCCGCCATCGACGTGCGGAGCGGCGACCTGGAGTACCGCTTCGATGCGCTGACGCTGCCGGTGGCGTTCTCGCCGGATGGCACCCGCCTGGCCTACGGGGAGGACTCGCCCCGGCTCGCCCATGGACACACCGGCCAGACGGTGTCCGTCCTGAACAGGGACGCCGAGCTGCGCGTTCACGCGGTCGAGGAATACGTCTGGTCCCGCGACGGCCGGCGTCTGGCCGTGCTCATCAACAACTACGAGTTCCCCCAGGTGCTCATCTTCGAGGGCGGCAAGCGCCTGTGTCAGGTGGACCTGAAGCGCCGTTCGTTCGGGCCGGCGTCCAGGAGCGGCGACCTGGGCCGCTGGGCCTGGTCCCCGGATGGCACCATGGGCGCCTGCCTGCTGGGGGAGGGAGGCAAGGTCGAGCTGTGGAAGGTGGGGTCCTCGGCCCGGATGCTCCGGCGGCTCGAGGGCGCCAGCGGCATCGACGGACTGGCCTGGGGCGCGGACGACACGCTCGTGGGGACGGGGCCCCACGACATCGCCTTCTGGGACGTGAACACCGGCGCGCTGCGCTTCCGCACCTCGTTGGAGCTGGAGCCGGGCCGCGTGCCACCTCCGAGCGACTGGAACCCCTGGCCGGACGAGGTCGCGCGGTTCATCCCGTCCGAGCGTGGCTGGGACTTCACGCGCGCGCAGCCGGACGGCGCCGTGGTGTGTCCCCCGGGCTCGCGGGAGAAGCTCGAGCCCCGGCTGATGTTCTCGGTGGGGGGACGCCATGCCTGGCCCTGGCGCTGGGCCGAGGGGACCCGGCATGCGCGCTGGGAGGACACAGCCCCCGCGCCCGTCGCGCCCCCCGAGGAGGACGCGTTCGAGGAGCGGCACGTCCCGGTGCCCGAAGGCGAGACGCTGGAGGCAAGAGACGCCCGGCACGCGAAGTGGGGGTTCCTGAAGCAATACCAGGCCCCCTCGCGGCCCCTGGATCATTACAGGGCCGAACCCGTTTTCACGCACGGCCCCGCCATCAGCCGCGCCAACCTGGCGCCGTATCTCGGCAAGGGGGTGCTGCTGCGCCAGACGCAGTCCGGGACGTGGTACGCGCTCGGGGCCCTGCTCGAGGTCTCCGACGAGGGAATCCTCCTCCACCCGCGCGCTCCCATCGGCTCGTACCGCGAGCGGCTCCTGTCCTTCCGGGACATCCTCTGGATTGGACCGGCGGTGCCGCTCGAAACGCCAGAGAGCTAGTCATTGGCGCCAGGGCGGGGCTAGGCCCCGGCTCACATGGACCGTGCCCCCGGCCGCCGTCAGCCCGGACGGAGCCTCTGGGCGAAGAACGTCACAATCTCATCGCGCGCCGCGAGCGTCGGCTCTCCCGCGGCGTCGATGAGGTGCGCCGTCACGACGCTGTGGGCCCCGCCGACCACCCGCTCGAAGAAGGACGGAGGCCTGGGGTTCGCGGCTGAATCGGGCAGCACCTTGGGGACGAAGCGCGGTCCCAGCGTGGCGGCGTAGGCCGCGAAGCGCTGCGCCGTGCAGTAGCGGTCCCCTTCGAAGCGGTAGGCGAGCACCGTCAGGTCTTCACGCTCGAGCCGCTCCTTGACGGCCGCGGCCTCCTCCGGGGCGATCTGGATCGCGCCCGGGGCATCGAGTGGCAGCGAGGGCTGGCACAGGACCGGCGCCAGCACCGCGGGCTCGAGCATCATGCTGAGCGCGAAGTTGCCGGTGAAGCACATTCCGATGGCGCCGACGCCAGGGCCTCCGCACTCCTGGTGGGCCAGACGCGCGAGCGCACGCAGCCACTGCGTCACGGGGCTGGACTCGTTCGCCGCGAACGCGCGGAACTCGGCGCTCACGCAGGCGCGCTTCATCACGGCGAGCCCCGCCTCCGCGTGCGGGTACGCCCCGTCCCTGCCGAACAACGACGGCAGGTACACCGTGAAGCCGGCGTCCCGGACCCAGCGCGCGAAGCGCGCGACGTGAGGGCTGATGCCGGGCATCTCGGCCATGACGATGACCGCGGGGCCGCGGCCGGCGACGTAGACCGTCCGCGTGGCGGAATCGAGGGTGATGGACCGCCGCTCGAAGTCGTCGAGCGGATCATCGGCGGTGGAGTCGGGCTCGGAGGTTCGCATGCCCGGACGATGCGGAAGAACCGCCGTTCCGGCCAGTGGCGGAATCGACAAGCTTCGGTCTACTCTTGCCAATGTGATTTCCCATGTCGTCCTGGATGGCGTGGCCGAGGGCCCGCTGGGCGTAGGCCTCGACGGGTTCGCCGCGGCGGCGCGGTTGGTGGAGGCGGGCCTTGCCCCGGTCCCCCGGCGAGCGGATTCGCTGCGCCAGCGCGTGGTGTCGCTCGACGGAAATCCGGTGCGCTCGGGGACGGGGCGCCCGGTCTCCGTGGACGGCGCGCTCAGCCTTCGCGGCGTGAAGGCGGGAGACGTGCTGCTGGTGCCCGG
This sequence comes from Corallococcus sp. AS-1-12, assembly GCF_020036995.1. Lineage (NCBI taxonomy): Bacteria > Pseudomonadati > Myxococcota > Myxococcia > Myxococcales > Myxococcaceae > Corallococcus > Corallococcus sp. AS-1-12. The sequence continues at coordinate 16,107 of NZ_JAIQDD010000037.1, forward strand.
GCTCTCCGCGGTCAGCGAGCGCGCCATCGAACGCCTGCTGTCCCGCGCCGACACCGCGCGCGTCCTCGACCTCCTTGTCCGAGCGGCGGCGAAGGGGGCGGTGGTCGCGGCCTCGTGTTCAGCGACCTTCGTCCTCGCCGCGTCGGGGCTCCTGACGGGGCGGAGCGCGACGACGACCTGGTGGCTCGTGCCCGCGTTCGCGCGCCGGTTCCCCCAGGTCACCGTCCGCTCGGACCGGATGGTCGTTGAGAGCGGAGGGGTCCTCACCGCGGGCTCCGCCTTCGCGCATGCGGACCTGATGCTGGCGCTCGTGGCGCGCGTCGCGAGCCCGTCGCTCGCGCACCTGGTGGCCCGCTACCTCGTGCTCGACGAGCGCGTCTCGCAGTCGCGGTACATGGTGATGGAGCACCTGCGCGTCTCGGACCCGGCGCTGGGCGCGGTCGAGCGCTTCGTGGCCGCGAACCTCGGCCGGCAGTTGACGCTGGACGAACTCGCCCGGGCCGCCGCCACCTCCACGCGGACGCTCGCGAGGCGCGTCCAGGCCGGCCTGGGGATGACGCCGCTCGAGTTCGTGCAGCGCGTCCGCGTGGCGCACGCCTCCCACCTCCTGGAGACGACGCACGAGTCGGTCGAGGCGATCTCCGCCCGGGTGGGCTACGCCGACGCGGCCGCGTTCCGCCGCGTATACCGGCGGTACGCGGGCGAGACCCCACGGGGCAGGGCCTCCCGGAAGCGCTGAGCCCACGGTTCAGCGGCTTCGAGGTGCTCGCCCGATTGGCCTCTGTCGAAGTGCCCGCGGTCATCGCAGGTCCGCATGGCGCGGGTGTCCGGCCCCGGCCAGCGGTCGAGGCGCGCGCCCCGGTGAGCCTCACCTCCGCTTCCGGCCACGGGCCTTCGGCGGCGTGGGCGCGGCCAGCGTGGCCACGGCATCCACGAAGAGCCGGACCTTGGGCGGAAGGTTCGTCCGGCTGGGATAGACGACGTGGATGGGCCGCAGCATCGCGGGCTTGGGGCCGAAGAGGACCTTCAGCCGGCCGTCACGGAGGGCGTCGCGGCAGAGGATGTCCGGGACGAGCGCGATGCCCACCCCGGCGATGGCCGCCTCGCACGCGAGCTCCAGGTCGTTCACGGTCAGCACCGGGTCGATGCGGGTCTTCACTCCCTCCGCCATCCACGTCTCGAACGCACTGAAGCCGATGCAGCGGGCGGAGCGGAGATTGCGAGCGTCCGGCATGCCGTACCGCGACAGGTAGCGGGGGCTCGCGACGAAGTGGACCGAGCTCTCTCCCAGCTTTCGCGCCACGAGCGACGAGTCGAGCAGGGGGCCGATGTGGATGGCGACGTCCAGCCCCTCTTCGATGAGGTGGGGCCGGCGGTCCGCCAGCACCAGCTCCACCTGCGCCTGGGGATAACGGTCGAGGTACTTCGAGATGACAGGCGTCAGGAACCGCCGGCCGTAGAGCACCGGCGAGGACACCCGGATCAGCCCCGTGGGATCCGCCATGCCCTGCTGCACCTCGCTGTTCGCCTCGTCGATGAGCGCGGCGATGGCGGCGCAGCGCTCGGAGTAGGTGACGCCGGCCCCCGTCACCCGCAGGCGCCGCGTGGTGCGCTCCAGGAGCCGGACCCCGAGCCGCTCCTCCAACTGGCGGATGCGCTCGCTGACGGTCTGCTTGGTGATGCCGAGCTTGAGCGCCGCGCGGGTGAAGCTCTCCTCGCGGACGACGGTGGCGAAGAGGAGCATGTCGGCCGGTGGGATCATGACCGTCAAGATTAACCTGACAATGAGTTCGTCCGGGGCCGCATTGTCCGGGCCCTCCGGCCGCCGCATCTTGAGGCCTCACCCGGCCTCCAGGAGTGCCACCCATGAAGCTCTCTTTCGCCCCCAGGACCCGAGCGGTCCGTCCCCGCTGGCTGCTGGAGGAGCTTGGCGTGCCCTATGAGCTGGTCAGGCTCGACCTCGACCGGCGGGAGAACACCCCCCCTGAGTCCCTGGCGATGCATCCGCTGGGAGATGTCCCGGCCCTGGTGGATGGGGACGTCACGCTGCTGGACGCGTTGTCCATCTGCCTGCACCTGGCGGACCGGTATCCGGAGAAGCACCTGGCGCCGCCCGTGGGGAGCGCGGAGCGCGGTCCCTATTACGGATGGATGGCCTTCGCGGAGCTCCAGTTGGATCCCGCGGTGCTGGCGTTCCACGGGCGCACGCAGCCGGACGCGGACGACGCGAAGCACAGGGCCCGGCTCACGGCCGTGCTCGACGTCATCGACAGGGGGCTCGGCGGCCGGGAGTTCCTCGTGGGAGGCGCGTTCACCGCCGCCGATATCCTGATGGCCTCCATCCTCCATCTGGCGCACACGCTGAGGCTGCTCGACGGGCATCCGCGGTTGTTCGAGTACGTCAGGCTCCACACCCAGCGCCCGGCGGTGCGCAGGGCCGTCGCCGGGTGATCCGCGGCGGCTGATGTTCGCGCCGTTCGTATGGCTGCCGGCGGTCCTGGTGGGCTCGGTGCTGTTCGGCCACGCGCTCCTCTTCCGCCGGCTCTGGATGGCCCGCGCCCCTTGAGGGCCCGCCCGCCCGGATGCCCACCCGGGCCTCGCCAGGGCTCGTATATGACTTGACGGGCATATGAAGCCGTGGGCATATATGGGGCATGGAATCATCGTTCGCGATCATCGCGGAGCCGAACCGCCGGGCCATCCTCAGCCTGCTGGCGGCGTCGGAGCACTCCGTGGGCGAAATCGAGCACCAACTGCGGATGCCCCAGACGTCGGTGTCCAAGCACCTGCGCGTGCTGCGCGACGCCGGCTTCGTGGAGTCGCGCGTCGACGCGCAACGGCGCGTCTATCGCATCCGGCCCGAGCCGCTCATGGAGGTCGATGAATGGCTCGCGCCATTCCGGCGCTTCTGGACGTTCCATGTGGACGCGCTCGAACGCCATCTCGACCGGATGGACCAGGAACCCGAACCCAGGAAGGGAAAGAAGCGATGAGCCACCGTGCGAAGTACACCCCCGGCCCCGCGGCCGGAGCCAGGGTCCAGAAGGAAGGCGACAAGTGGACGCTCGTCCTCGTCCGGGATCTGCGTCATCCCCCGGCGAAGGTGTGGCAGGCGTTGACCGACCCCGCGCACCTGGCCGAGTGGGCGCCGTTCGACGCGGACCGGAGCATGGCCAGCGTGGGGCCGGTGAAGCTCTCGACGGTCGGAGCGCCGACGCCGCAGGTCTCGGAGACCGCCGTGAAGCGGGCGGAGGCGCCGAAGCTGCTCGAGTACAGTTGGGGGCCGCAGGACCTGCGCTGGGAGCTGGAGCCGACGGGCGCTGGCGGCACGCGGCTCACGCTCTGGCACAACATCGACCGCAACTTCATCTCGTGGGGCGCCGCGGGCTGGCACATCTGCTTCGACGTCCTGGACCAGCACCTCGCGGGCGACCCGGTGGGCCGCATCGTGGGCGGTGAAGCGATGAAGTACGACTGGCAGCGCCTGACCACCGAGTACGCGGAGCAGTTCGGGGTCCAGAGTCCCGCCTGGAAGGCCAGCAACCCGAAGCAGTGAAGGAGCCCACCATGGAATCGACCCTGCCGAAGCCGGCGCTCGTCGCCGCCAGACCGTCCCCCAAAGCCGTGGCCGTCGTCTTCTGGATCGCCACCGTGCTCTTCTGCCTGCAGATGGGCTTCACCGCCTACGCGCAGTTGAGCCTGAAGGACGCGGCGGATGGGTTCGTGCACCTTGGCTTCCCCAGCTACTTCCGGGTGGAGCTGGCGTGGGCCAAGGTCCTCGGGGTGCTGGCGCTGCTCGCGCCGGTGCCGTGGCGCCTCAAGGAGTGGGCCTACGCCGGCTTCGCCATCAACCTCGTCTCGGCGCTCATCGCCCACTTCGCGGTGGGGGATGGCCCGCAGGCATGGGCCTTCGCGGCGGGCACCAGCGTGCTCTGGGGGCTCTCCTACGTCTCCTGGCGCGGCCTCCAGGCCGCCGCCCGTCCGCCGGAGGCTGTCCATGGGTAGCCGCGGCAGTGAGCCCGTCTCTGGAGAGGCCGCCTCCCGGCTCATCGATCAGCGGCTCGTTGATCTGGGGGACTGGAGGGCGGAGACCCTGGCCCGCATGCGGACGCTCCTCCGGGAAGCGGACTCCGAGCTGACCGAGGAGTGGAAGTGGAGCAACCCGGTCTGGTCGCACCACGGAATCATCTGCACCGGGGAGTCGTACAAGAAGGCCGTGAAGCTCACGTTCCCGAAGGGGGCCAGCCTCCCGGACCCGAAGGGCCTCTTCAACTCCAGCCTGGAGGGCAACGTGCGAAGGGCCATCGACATCCATGAAGGGGAGACCGTCGACGCGCGCGCGTTCAAGGCGCTCGTGAAGGCCGCGGTGGCGCTCAACCTCGACAGCAAGAGCAAGCCGAAGTCCTCGGTGGCCAAGCGCAAGCAGGCTCCCCGGTAGCGAAGCGAGGCCCGGCAAGGCCCCCTCTTGTGAGAGGCTTGCCGGGCAGCCGCATCCTCTCGCAGGAGAACCTGATGCTTCGTCCCGCTCTCCCTGGACAAGATGGGGACGTCGCAGAGCGACAGGAAAGACGCGCTCAAGGCCTACAAAGCGGGCTGAGGGGAAGAGACATGCCGCCGGAAAGACAGGTTGTCGGATTCATCGCGCGGGGGGCCGTGGGTGAAGGACGCCTCTTCGAGAGCATCGGCCGCGCGCTCGGTCTTCCTCCCGAGGCCGTGGCGCGCTTCGACGTGGATGGCCCCGCGGAGGCCGCGGTGCTCGTGGAGACCGCGCTCCGGTCCTCCGGGTTCCGCACGGATGTGACGCTCTACATCGATGCCTCGCGCGCTCGCGCGCTCACCTCGGTGGAGGTGGCCACCCGGGTCGCGCCCCTGCTCGGGGAAGAGGTCCTGGTCTCGCCTCCCGCGGACGACCCGGCGGTCGCCACCTCCTGGTTCCTCATCACCCCCGGAGGCGAGCGCTTCCGGGCCCGTGAAGCCTCGCCGGGGGATGACAGCGATTGCGTGGAGATCGACCGGGCTTCCCTTCGCCCCGGGTAGCGGACCCGCTACGGCCGGGTGACGTGGACGAGGCTGGTCATCGCGTCCACGTAAAGGGTCGTGTCATCGGCGTACAGCGGCAGCAGCGGGGTGACCGACACCTGGTTCAGCTTCGTCTTGCGGAGCTGCCGCGTGGCCGGGTCCTTGAACACGGCGAACGGGACATCCTGGATGACGTAGGGCTCGCCATCCACGTGTCCGATGATCATCAGCACATGGCCGGGGACGACGACGAGGTCACCCACCTCCGCCTGCCTCAGTGCGCGCACCCGCTCGGCGTGTGAGTCCCGCGCGGTGAAGAGGCGGTGGTTCAGCGCCGCGCTCCTCCCCTGCAGCCCGGAGTTGGGCGCCAGGAGCAGCCCCATGCCGCGGTACACCTCGCTGGTCAGGCCGCTGCAGTCCCGCGCGTTGAACTGGTGCCCCCAGCCGTAGCGCTCGCCGAGGAACTTGAAGGACTGGCGGAGGATGTTGGCGCGCGTCAGCGGCAGATGGCCCGGCGCGGTGTCGGCGGTCCGGCGGAGCAGGGCGCTCTGGAAGGCCAGCGAGCCGTCCTGCGCGCGCACCGGCAGCAGCACCGGCCACGATGCATAGCTGCTGGCGCCGTTGACGGGCTCGCCGGGCGCCACGTCGGCCCGCGGCAGCGCGACCCCCATGTCGAGTTCGAGCTCCGACACCTCCGGCGCCTCCGGCGTGAAGACCGTGCGCACCTGGTCACCCGTGACGACGCGACCGGGTTCCTTCGCGACGTAGGAGAACACCGCGTCCGCCGTGCCTTCCGCGATGTCGCCGCGCTTGACCCACGCCGGCCCCTGCGTCGTCTGGACGAACAGCCATTGCTGGTCCGCGCTGGTGTGCGCGATGACGACCGGCTCACCCGGGAACAGGACGCCGGCCTGCAGGCTCTCGTAGTCGCGCAGGTCCTCCGAAGCGAAGAGGCGCCGGTCGGACGGCAGCGACCGCAAATGCGTGCGCCGCACGCTGAGGCCGTAACGCGCGGCGGAGGTTTCAGGGATCTGCCCGGCCGCGGCGTTCTGCCGGAGCTCCTCGAGCATCGCCTCCGTCACCGGCCGGCCCTGCTCATCGATGACCGCCTGGATGGGCGTCCGCTGCGCATCCCCGACCCAACCGGCGACCTGCGCCCGCGTCAGCGTGGCCGGGAGCGCCTTCAGGTCGAGCAGGCCGCCCTCCGGAGCGAACGCGCGCATGCGCTTCGCCGCCACCTGACCGGCATCGAGCAGCACCGCATCGGGAGACGGCGCGCGGCGGATCCAGAACTCGGGCGTCAGCATGTCCTCGCTGAACGCCGGCACCCCGGACGGAGACACGGCGAGCGCGGACGGCGCGGCACAGGCGGTGAGGTTGGCGGAGGCTCCCATCACCGCGAGCAGGAGCGCCCGCGTGCGCCACGTCCAGGCGGCGGTCCGGCGCGCTGTCGCACGGGGTGGGGGAGGAGCGGGGAAGGTCAGGCGGCTCATGGGGTCTGCTCGAGGAACGAACTCCCAGTGGGGGCTATTTCGTACCCGCGCCGCGTCCTCTCCGGGCGTCAGGCGCGAGCCCCTGGTGACTGGCGCCAGCCTCCTGGTGACCGCGGTCATCAGGGCGCGGGCCCATCCCGAGAGGCCCCTCCCGCCAACTCCTTGAATCCACAGGCGGGCATGGGCCGCACCGGGCGGCCTGAGCCCGGCATGCCGGGTGCAGTAGGGGAGGGCATCGCTGTACTGCTCCCCCTTCGCCGTACTCCAGAGGTTCCCGCCATGGCCCGTCGCATCGGTTCGTCCCTGCCCCGCTCCGCCACCTTCCCGAGCCCCACGGTGTCCCAGCCGAAGCCGCCGGCGCGCGCGTCGACGCTCCCCGCCTCGACGACGGCCACGAAGCCCACGGCGACGAAGCCCACGGCGACGACGACGCCCGCGACGACGGCCACGAAGCCCACGGCGACGACGCCCGCGACGAACACGGCGACGCCGCCGAAGCACGCGGCGGCCCCCGAGGGCCAGCCCTCCTACAGCCCCTGGGAGCTGAGCTCGGGCGCCTCGGACGTGGCGGTGAGCGGCGGTGACAACAAGCTCACGGCGCCCGCGGGCGCGAAGCAGAACATGTTCCTCGACAAGCCGGGCCGGCCCTTCGAGAAGGACACCTTCGGCGGCGGCCGGCTGAGCGGCAACGTGGGCTCGATGCAGGCCTCCACCACCAGCCACAGCGGCGGTGGCGTGCACCACTACTCGGCCGAGGCCGAGCTGCAGGGCCCCAACGCCTCCTACGCGTGGCAGAAGTCGCACGCGGGCCGGATGGGCGTGTCGAGCGCGCAGGTCACCGGCGAGGCCAACATGTTCAAGGCGCAGGCCCAGGCCGGCGTGTCGGCGGACACGAACGCGCACGCCTACACCGCCGCGCTGACGGCGAAGGCGGAGACGGGCGTGGGCGTCACGGCGAGCGCGAACCACGACTTCAACCGGCACGTGGGCGGCTACGTGAAGGGTGAGGCGAAGGCCGGCGCCTCCGCCTACGCCGAGGGCGTGGCCACGCTCGACCCGAGGACGGCCACGGCGATGGTCTCCGGCCAGGTGGGCGCGGGCGCCACGGCGGGCGCGTACGCCACGGCGGGCGGGCACGTGGGCCGGGTGCACGGCTCGGTCACCGCGGGCGCGGTGGCGGGCGCGTCCGCCCAGGCCGGCGGCACGTTCGGCCTGGAGAATGGCTTCCTCAAGCAGTCGGCGGACGTGAACACCGCCCTGGGCCTGGGCACCCACGTGAAGTCGGACGTGGCGGTCGACCTGCGTCACCACCTCAAGCCGGGCATCGCGTCGGGCCTGCGCCCCGCCCTCGGCACCGCCATGGGCGCGCCCGCCCCCGCGATCGCCATCGAGCCCGAGAAGTCGGGCATCGAGAAGCTCTTCGCCAAGGCCTTCGGCCGGGAGTGACCTGCCCAAGGCCGAGGGCTAGTTACAGGGCGCGCCGCAGGTGCCAGCCCCGCGCGCCTGACATGCCGCCGTGTTGATGCAGAACTGGCCATCACCCGTGCAGCACCCGAGCAACCGCGACGACTCGTCCGTGGTCTGGTCCGGAACCGCGCTGCTGGGGCCGGTCGACACAAGCACGGCCTCTTCGTTCGCCACGGCCTCGCCCGGGGCAAACTGAGAGGAGACAGCCATTCCCACCACGAAGGCAAAACTCAGGGCAACTCCGGAAAAAAGCGTCCGCAGCATCTGATGCTCCTTGGGTTGAGAGGCGTGTGGGATGATACTCCCAGTGCGTCTTGCAATCCAAGACGCAAACGTCTGGTTTGAGTGGTCGAATGTGGATGTATTTTGGTGGTGGGCGCGAATGACACGCTGCGAAGTCAGGTCTTGCCGTAGCGGCGGAGGGCCTCGTTGAAGTCGATCCGGCGCGCGCGCAGCAGTCCACCCGCCAGGGGCTCTGCTGCGTCGACGTCCACGTAGTCGAGCTTCCACGCGAAGCCGAGTGCCGGGTCGAGCCGGTCGACGATGAGGTCGAAGGTGTATGCGGGGCCCTTCGTGGCCACCAACCAATGCACATTGTCGTGTGCGTCCGAGATGCTTGAGAGATCCCCAGGCTTGGACACACGGTCGATGCTCGGGCGCAGCACCAGGTGCTGGGGCTGACTCTCGACGCGTTCGAAGTGACGCAGGTGGAACTCTCCGCCGAGCACCACGTGCATGGACACCATGTTTTGATGTCCGTGCGGCACGATGGCCCGGCCTTGAGCCAGCCCGAAGAGCTTCGTGCCAAAGACGCGCGGCAGCCCTTCGATCCTGGGCAATGGCGCGGACGTCACACCGGCCCGGTCATCGGGCAGTTCGAGGCCCGGCTTCAGGCGGTCCGCGTCGATGGCCCGAACAAGCTCGGAGAGGGGAACCCTGGCAAAGAGCGCCTCGACCTGCTGCTGCCATTCCCGAGGCTCGAGCCGCCGGTCATGGACATCCGAACAGAGTTGATGGACGCGGGAGAGCCAGGCCTGGACCTCCTTGCGTACCGGCTCTGCGAGCGCGTCCTGCCGCAGGAGCAGTGGCAGCAGGGCATAGCCCGTCAGTGCTTGTAGCAGGACCTCTCGTCGTGTCGTGGGCTGAGACATGTCCGGGCAGGGAAGCAGGGGGCATGCCAGCCTTACGGCCGATATTTTCGAAGTAGGGGGCCGACTCCAGGCGCTCTCCTGCTGGCGAGCAGCCACAGGCGCGGGCCGCCGCCCGCGCATTCGCTGCTCGGGCAAGGCACGCCGCCTGCCGGACCGAGTACTCGGTGCCCGAGCGGAAGGGAACGGTCATCGACGCGAAGCCGTTGAGCGGGTCGCGCACCCAGGTGACGCAGTCGCGAGCGTCGGCCTTGGCGAACCGCCTGGCCGCGCCCGCGCCGAAGCCGTAGCCGCGAGCCCCCCGCCGTGCTACCCCTGCGCCAGCCACTTGACGCTCCGATGGCGGTGCGACGCTTCGTCGCGACCGTAGGGTGTCCTCGGGTGGCATCCGCCGGCTGGCGCCTCCCGGGTCACGACCCCGTTGTTGCTGGAGGCCCCATGTCCCCGTCCGAACTGCCCGTCCTCGAGTTCATCCTCGCGAACTACAAGAACTTCAATGCCCGCGCGACGCGCGACGCGCTCCTGTCCTACTGGGAGCATGTGTCGAGCGGTGGCCGCATGTTCTGGAGCGTCGCGGGCGCCATGTCGTCCGCGCAGCTCGGCATCACGCTCGCGCCCGCCATCCGCGCGGGCCTGATTCACGGCCTGTCGGTGACGGGCGCCAACCTGGAGGAGTCGCTCTTCCGGCTCGTCGCGCACACGGCGTACAAGGACTTCCCCGAGTACCGCTACTTCACCAAGCAGGACGACACGCGCATCCTCGAGCAGCGGATGCGCCGGGTCACCGACACGAGCATCCCGGAGGACGAGGCGTTCCGGGCGGTGGAGAAGATCGTCGTCCCCATGTGGAAGAACGCCTCCGCGAAGGGCGAGCGCCGCTTCTGGCACGAGTACTTCTACGAGCTCATCCAGGTGCTGGAGCCCTCGGCGTACGAAGGGGACCCGGAGGCCTGCTGGCTGATGGAGGCGGCGCGGCGCAAGCTGCCCATCGTCGTCCCCGGCTACGAGGACTCGACGTTCGGGAACATCTTCGCGTCCTACGTGAAGACGGGGGACTGCAGCGCGAGCATCGTCAAGTCCGGCATCGAGTACATGGCCGACTTCTACGACCGCTACGAGGAGCTGTCCGAGGGCCGGGGCGTGGGCTTCTTCCAGATTGGCGGCGGCATCGCCGGGGACTTCCCCATCTGCGTCGTGCCGTCGACGAAGTACGACCTGCAGAAGCCCGTGAAGCCGTGGGCCTACTTCTGCCAGATCAGCGACTCCACGACGTCCTACGGCTCGTACTCGGGCGCGACCCCCAACGAGAAGATCACCTGGGACAAGCTCACGGAGACGACGCCCATGTTCGTCATCGAGTCGGACGCCACCATCGTCGTCCCGCTGATGCTCCGCGCGCTGCTGGAGTGCCAGGCCCGGCCGGAGGCGGCGAACGCGCTCATCGCCCGGCACCGGCGCTAGTCACGCGCGACCTGCGGCAGGGCCCGGAGACGCGTGGGCCCTGCCGGGGTTTCGTCAGAGGCCCTGCTCAGAAGCGGGCGAGGAAGGCGTCGTTGCCGCCAGCGTTGGGATTGCCGCCGAGGCTCCCGCCCGTCTGCCCGGCGACGTAGGCATTGCCGGACGCGTCCACGGCCACGCCGCGGGCGATGTCCTGGCGCACGCTGCCCAGGAGCTGGGTGCCCAGCTTCGCGCCGAGCGCGTCGTAGCGGGTGAGGAAGGCATCGGCGCTGCCCGAGGAGGGGATGCCGTCGAGCCCGGCGGTGTAGCCGGCGACCTGCACCACGTTGTTCGCGGTGACGGCGACACCGAACGCGTAGTCGGGCTGCCCGCCTCCGAGCAGGCGGCTCCAGGCGCGGTTGCCGGCGCTGTCGTAGCGCGCGAGCAGCACGTCGATGGTGCCGTTGTTGGTGTTGCCGTCCAGGCCGCCGAACGTCTCGCCAGCGATGTAGACGCCGCCGTCAGGGCCCACGGCGACGCTCCTGGCGTCATCCAGGTCGCCCGCGTCGATCTGCCGGACCCACTGCTGGACGCCGAGGATGTTCAGCTTGAGCAGGAACATGTCGCCGCTCAGCGCCGGGGGCGTGGTGCCGTCGAGGCTGCCGGTGGTGCTCCCGACGACGTAGACCTCGTGGCTGGACGTGACGGCGATGCCGCGCGCCATGTCGCTCGCGGGGCCGCCGTACTGCTGGAGCCAGTACGGATTGCCCGCCGTGTCATAGAGCCCGGCGAGGATGTCGTAGTGGCCGGGATTGCCGCCGTTGGCGAAGCTGCCGCCGGTGTAGCCCGTGAAATAGAGCGTGTCGTCCGCGCCAATGGCGATGCCGGTGACGAAGTCATCCATCTGCGTGCCGTTCTGGCGCAACCACAGGCGGTTGCCGGCGGTGTCGTACTTGGCGATGAAGAAGTCGAAGCCGCCCGCATTGGCATAGAAGTCAAAGCCGCCGAAGGTGATGCCCGCGACGTAGGCATTGCCGTCCGCGTCCGTGGCCACGGCGGTGGCGCGGTCCGCACCCGCGGTGCCGAGCTGGTGGACCCACTGGAGGTTGCCGGCGGTGTCGTACCGGGCAATGAACGCGTCCTGACCGCCAGCCTTCGGGTCGACGCCGAGCTGGCTGGTCGTCTGGCCTACGACGTAGACGCTCGCGCCCGACACGGCCACGGCGTTGGCCTGCTCATCCAGGTTGGCGCCGAGCTGCGCCACCCAGGACGGGGGAGGAACCTGGGCCGCGGCGACGGAGGGGAGGCCCGCGGCGCCGACGACGCCCGCGAACCCGAACATGCTCAAGAGGAGGTGTTTCATCACGAACTCCATTTCTCAGGGGGGGAGCACTGCAAGACCACGAGAAACGGGCGCTCGGGAAGATGGGTAGTGAAAGACACGCATGCGGGCGGGAGCCCGGGTCAGGGTGTTTCGCGACGCCGCCGCGCCCAGGTCTCGAAGCTCATGGGCGAAAGGCCATGGGCGCGAGCGATTTCGGGCCGGGCCAGCACCGGGGCGACGTTCATGTATGTCATGCCTTGCGCCACGCCCGGATGCAGGCCGGCCGCGACGGCCTCTTCCACCGTGGCGGACTGGACGACGTACTCCTTGCCGTCGATGCGTGAGAGGACTTCGGCGATCTGGGGGAGCGTGAGCAGGTCACCCGCGAGCTGCAGCGTCACGCCGTTGAACTTCGCGGGGTCGTTGATCGCCGCCGAGGCCGCTTTCCCGATGTCCTCGGGCGCGATCAACCCTATGGGCAGGTCGGTCCTGACCACCGTGAGCAATTGGCGCCCGTCGACGAAGCCGGCGGGATCCAGCATCGGGTGGTCCATGAAGGTGGCGGGCAGGATGAGGGTCCAGTGCTTGAAGCCCGCGGTGCGGACCAAGTCGCACGTGGCCAGCTTGTTCTCCCAGTACTCCTCATGCGCCTTCCAGCGCCCCTCCGCCCAACCCTCGACCTGGCGGTGGTCGCCGACGCCGGACGTCGCGGTGTGCACGAACGTCTCGACGCCCTCCGCGAGCGCGGCCTCCACGAGGTTCCTGCCTTGCTGGCGCTCCTTGCTGAAGTCGATGCCGGTCGCGGAGGCGATGGGGGACTGCATCGAGAAGACGGCCCGCGTCCCGGCGCAGGCGGCGCGCAACGACGCTGGATCGTCCAGGTCCCCGACGACGACCTCCGCGCCCGCCGCCGCGAGCGCCCTGGCGTTCGCCGCCTCCGGATTGCGCACCAGGACGCGCACCTTCGTGCGGCCCTCGGCCAGCAAGGCCCGGGCGGTGGCGCCCCCCTGGCGTCCCGTGGCGGCGGTGACGAGAACGACATCGTTGCGGCGCATCGGCGGCTCCTTCTCAAGTGGGGGACCCCACCGTTTATTTCCGTGTTAAATACGGAGGGGTCCCCCGTTTGTCAAAGAGAAGGGACTCGTGAAGAGGAGGGCGCCGTGGAGCAGGTGAAGCGGTTGCGCGCGGACGGGCGACGCAACCGGGAGCGGATTGTCGAGGTCGCGGCGGAGCTGGTCGCCAGGGAAGGCGCGCAGGTGTCGCTGGAGGAGATCGCCCGGCGGGCGGGGGTCGGCTCGGCGACCCTGCACCGGCACTTCCCGTCGCGGCAGGCGCTGCTGGAGGTGGTCTTCCGGGATGGCGTCGCGCAGCTCTGCGCGAAAGCAGCCGCGCAACCTGGCAAGGCGCCTGCCGCCGAGCTGGCGGACTGGCTGGAGGAGGCGACGGTCTACACCGCGACCCACCGCGGGCTCGCCGCCGCGCTGCTGGCCGGCCCGGAGGGGCTCTCCGCCGAAGAGCTCTGCTGCACCGACATGGTGCTCAACGTGCTGAAGGTCCTGGTCGAGCGGGCGTCCGCCGTGGGTGCGCTTCAAGCGGGCGCCACGGCGGAGGACCTGATGATGCTGGCGAACGCGATCGCCGTCGCGAACGAGAATGATCCGCACACCGCGCGCAGGGTGCTGCGGCTCGCGCTCACGGGCATCCGTCGCTGAGGGAATCGCCAGGGCCGCGACTGGCCCTGGCGATTCACGCCCCCTGACGCCCGCTCAAGGGCAGGTCGCGGGCTCCAGGTAGAAGGCCTCCCACGCGCCCGTGTCCGTGGGATTGCAGACGCCCACGTTGCCGCCGTTGCCGCTCTGGATGGGTGCGCCGGGGGTGTTCTCCTTCCAGTTGCGCGCGGTGCCTGTCGTCGATTCAAAGCCATATCGATTGCGCCCGCCGAAGACGCCGCAGTCGTGGCGGGTGAACGCCTCCGCCGAGCCGAGCGAGGCATTCACGGTGAGCTGATCCGTCACCACCGCCAGGTACGCGCCGCCCGCTCCCTTGAGCTTGTACTTCGCGCCGCTGGTGACGAGCTCGAAGACCTCGCCACCGGCCTGCGTCGTGCCGAGGGCGGCTACCTTGCCCGCGCCGTCGACGGTGAGCCACTTGTCGGTGCGCTCGCTCTGGATGCGGAAGCAGCCCGCGCTGCCGCTGGCCTCGGTGTGGCAGGTCGCATCGCAGCCATCGCCCGGCTGGGTATTGCCGTCGTCGCACTGCTCGCCGCTCTCGACCGTGCCGTTGCCGCACACGGGCCCGGTGCCGCCGCCCGGGCAGCTCACCGGCTCCAGGTAGAAGCCCTCCCAGGCGCCGCCATCGTCCGGGTTGCAGGCGCCGCCATTGCCGCCGTCACCGCTCTGGATGGGCGCACCCGTCGTGGTCTCCTTCCAATGGGGCGCGCTCCCTGACGAAGCCTGGAAGCCGACGCGCGTGCGCCCTCCGTAGCCGCAGGCAATCCGGGTGAACGACTCCCCGCTGCTGAAGTTGGCGCCCATCGTGAGCTGGTTCGCCACCACCGTCAGGAACGCGTCACCCGAGCCCTTGAGCTTGTACCGGGTGCCGTTCGGAACGAGCTGGAAGATCTGCCCGCCGGCCTGCGTCGTGCTGCCGGCGATGACCTTGCCCGCGCCGTCGACGGTGAGCCACTTGTCGCTGCGCTCGCTTTGAATCTGATAGCAGCTCCCGCCCGAGGTCTCGACGAACTGGGCGGTGTAGGTGGCCGCGCTGCCAGGCGTGACGAAGGTATGGGATTGCGCGCCGCCATCCGACCACGACGTGAACGCCCAGAACTTCCCGTTCGCGTACTGCGGCGACTCGACGCCCACGGAGCGGACGACACCGACCACGCCGGTCGTGTCATGCGGCGCCGGGAACGGCCGCCCGTCCATCAGGACCTGGAGTCCGCTCGGCACGCTGGTCACCGTGAGCGGGACCGTGACGGGGTGGACGTCGCGGTACGTCGTGTGGGTGAGGCCAATCGAGTCACGCACCGTGAGCCGCACGCGATACCAGACGTTGGCCGAGCTCTCGCCGATGTTCGGGATGGGCCAGCTCCCGCTCGCGATGCCGGTGATGTCGGCCATGGCCGGGTGCGTGTGGGTATCGTGATGGAAGGTGATGTTCCAGGTCATCGCGCCCGGCGGCAGCGCGCCATCCTCCTGGTCGCTGGCCGAGCCGGAGAACGTCAGGTTGGTGGCCGCGGTGTAGGTCGCGCCCGAGGCCGGCGTCACGATCGTGGCCACCGGCGGCTTGTTGGACGTCACCGTCAGCACGGCCTCGGCGCTGGTGGCCGAGCCGAGCCCGTTGGTCACGACCACGCGGAAGCGCGCGCCGCTGTCAGCGAGCTGCGCGGCGCCCAGCTCGTAGCCCGGCGAGGTCGCGCCGGGGATGTCCACGCCGTCCCGCTGCCACCGGTAGGTGAGCGGCGGCTCACCGCTCGCGGACACCGTGAAGGCCGCCGGCTGGCCGACCGAGACCAGCGTGCTCGCCGGCTGCTGGGAGATGCTCGGCGGCAGTGAAGCGGTGTAGGCGATGCGGCCCACCTGGCCCGCGCCGCGCGCCAGGTAGTAGAGCGCGCCATCGGGCCCGACATCGAGGTCCACGGGCCCCGCGGCGGCGGTCGCGAACAGCGAACGCACGCCCGTGTTCGGGTCGATGCGCGCGATCCAGTTGTTGGTGTAGTCCGCGAAGAAGTACTGACCGACATACGCGTTGGGAAACGCCGGGATGGGGGGATTGTAGAAGGCACCGCCAGCGATGCAGTTGCCGGCGGCCGTGCCCGCGCCGTGCGGATACGCGAAGAAGGGCTGCGTGAGCTCCGGGCGGTTCGTGAAATAGCCCTCCGTCATCGGCCAGCCGTAGTTGGCCCCGGCCTGCCCGCGGTTGATCTCCTCCCAGCCGCCTTCGCCCACGTCGTTGATGAACAGGACGCCCGTGCCGGGCTGAACGTCGAAGGTAAAGGGATTGCGCAGCCCCATCGCCCAGGTCGCCTTCGCGAGCCCGGTGGCGGCCGCGTAGAACGGATTGTCCGTGGGGATGCTGCCGTCCGGGTTGAAGCGCAGCAGCTTGCCGAGCGGCGTGTTCAGGCTCTGCGAATTGGAGGAGACCGCGTTCTCTCCGACCGAGACATAGAGCTTGCCGTCGAGTCCGAAGCGAACCGCGCCGCCGTTGTGGTTGGCGGCGTCGAGCGTCGGGAAGTCGGCGAGCACCAGCTCGCTGCCGGGGACCACGACATTGCCGTTGGCGGTGAAGCGGCTGACCCGGTTGTGGATGCTGCCGGCGACCGACGTGTAATAGACGTAGAGATAGTGATTGCTCTCGAAGTTGGGGTCGAACGCCACGCCCATCAGCCCACGCTCGTTGTCGGTGTCCACGGCGAGCGTCATGAACGGAGTCGCCAGGAGCTGGCCGTTCACGACGACCCGCAGCGAGCCATTCTTCTCGGAGATGAACAGGCGCCCGTCGGGCGCGAAGGTCATGGTGGTGGGGCCCTGGAGCCCGCTGACGAAGACCGAGTCCGCGAAGTTGGCGTCCTGCACGACCGCGCCCGCTCGCGCGACCGCCAGCTCCGGCGGCGGCTCCGCCGAGCAGCCCACGAGGAGGGAGAAGACCGCGCAAACGACGAAGCACGGCAGGGGAGACCGCGCTCGGACATTCGTTCCTGGCATCGCTGCTGCTCCTGGTCGAACGTGGGTGGTTATTCCTGCTTTTACAATGAAAGCCTGTTCGGCTGGAGCTGATTCAGCAATCCGGCAATGGATTCGCCCGTCGTACGTCATAGGTGCAGCGAATCGCGTGGCACGCCTCAGGGGGAAGGTTCCACATGGACAGCATTTCTCGTTTCTCATCGGCTCTGAATGGCATCCGGGTCTCCTCGGGCGCGGACACGGCCTCGCAGCCAACGACGTCCCAGGAGTCCAACGCCGGGCACCTGCTCCGCGAGCTGTTCTCCCGCAGCAGCTTCGAGTCGCAGTCCCGCCCCTCGGCGCCCGCGTCCTCCCGGGCCCTGGCCGAGACCGCGCCTCCTCCGGACGTGTCCAACCCGTCCGTCAGCGACTGGCAGGCCTGGTGCGAGCAGTTCAGGGACAAGGCCGACGCCGAGCTCACCCGCAAGCGCGGCACGACCCTTCCGGACAGCGCCGCCGACCAGGTCATGCATGGCTCCCGCTCGCCCATGTATCCGGCGGGCCGCTCCACCGTGCCCGGCAACGAGAACGTCCCCGCCTTCTTCCAGGACTTCCCCGCCACCGGGGAGCGGCAGATGCAGCTCTACACCTTCTGCCGCCCGCCTCCGGGCCAGCGCCTGGACCCCTCGGACCGCAACCAGTGGGTGTCCTTCGAGGTGCACGGCGACATCTGCAAGGCCTACTCGGACGACACCTTCACCCACGGCCGGCAGGGCACCAACTCCCTCCTGGGCTACCCCAACTCCGGCCTCGAGGACGCCGTGCGCACCCGCCCGCCCTTCCTCGATGACCCGATGGTGAAGGCGTTCCGCGACGCCCAGGTCGCCGCCGGCAAGGGCGACCGGGTGCCCTTCCAGGAGTTCCAGAACGGCTACCTCGCCGACCTTGGCGGCAAGGTGCAGGCCTTCACCCGGGATGGACAGCGCCTGGGCACCGCGTGGCCCGGCGGGGACATGACGGCGGCGCCCACGCAGGGCCCAGGGGGCGTCCAGCCGCCCACGGGCCCCTACGGCACCACGGGCCCCAAGGACGGGGACACCTCCTTCGGCAACGCGACGGTGCAGATGGGCACCTCCGCGAGCCACGGCGGCGCTGTCACCAGCCTCGTCTACGACGGCGTGGAGTACATCAACAACAAGGACCATGGCCGGCAGATGCAGGTGGCCTTCTCACTGGACGGCTACGACGAGGCCCTGATGCCCACCGAGGCGGGGAGCAGCCGCAACGGCACGGAGCCCACGTCCACGACGAAGGTGGTGGGCTACGGCGCGCAGCCCGGCGCCATGACCAGCACCGTGCACCCCGCCTACTGGCTGGAGCCGGGAGAGGACGCGGGCCCGTACAACAGCGTCCCCAAGGCCAGGAACACGACCCTGGTCTCCGAGGACCTCATCACCAAGGACATCACCGTCGGCGTGGGCGGTCACGACAACGTCATCCAGTACGACAGCCACATCCACCTCGCCGCCCCCCACGACAAGATCTACGTCGAGGCCCCCACCACCTACGTCAACGGCAGCTTCGAGAAGCACTACCGCTTCGACCCGGCGACGGGCGAGTCGCGCGAGTACCCCCGCGTGCACTCGGAGGACCCGGACAAGGGAGGCTTCGTGGACGAGGCGGGGAACGTGCCGCTCATCGTCGCCACGGAGGACGGCAAGCAGGCCATGGCCATCTGGTCGCCGGACGAGGCGCGGCCGGACCTCCAGTACCGCCTGCACCAGTTCGACTTCAACGACCCCCAGGAGGACTGCTCCAAGCTCGGCGTCACCTTCGGCATGTCGGAGGGCGTGCCTGACGACCTCAAGACGCGGACCTACGTCATCGTCGGCTCCGTGGAGGAGGTGAAGGCCCGGCTCGCGGAGCTGTACAACCAGAACCCCACCGGCGTGGAGCGCAAGTGGCCGGAGGACCTGCGCTGACCGTCACCCCGCCGCCTCGGCGCTCCGCTCCTGTGCGAGGAGGATCAGCTTGGACCGGCTGGGCACGGCCAGCTTGACGAAGATCCGCTTCAGGTGCGTCTTCAACGTGTTCAGCGAGCTGCCCATGTCCTCGGCGATGGTCCGGTTGTCCCAACCATTCAGGACACGCTCCACCACGTCCAGCTCGCGCGGGGTGAGCCGCTTGCGCCACTCGGTGGGAACCTGGACGCTGTGGGACACCTCCTGGAACAACAGCGCCCAGGGCGCCCTCCCGGGATGGAGCGGCAACGGGAGGAACGTCACCTTCAAGCTTCGCGCTGGCCGCCGGAACGTCAGGACGTCCTGTCCGGAGTGCATCGGCTGTCCGGCGCGGCGGAGCCGCTCCAGCGCGTCCAGGAGCACGTGAGGCAGACCGAAGCGGCCACACGGCGCCTCGGAGAACCAGCGATGGAGCAGCGCCGTGGCGCGGGGCGTGCGCATCAGCTCGGCGTGGGGAGGGCTCAACACGATGCTCTCAAGCCCTGTGTGCCGGAAGAGCTGGTCCAGCAGGTCTCCCTGGCGGACCAGGTCTCCCAGCATGAGGCAGTTGCGAACCGTCCTGGCCAGGATGGGCGTCAGGCGCTGGAGGAGGTCCCGCTGCTGCTCGGAGAAGGCCTTCGGGTTGTCCCGGTACAGGGTGAAGCCGCTGTGCCAGCCAAGCCCCATGTCCAGCGCCACGGACATGACGCGCTCCACCGGCATGTTCATCTCCCGGCAGTGCGCATACATGGCGCTGTTCCGCATCTCCCGGAGCGACAGCATCTCGGTGTCCCGCAGCACGGTGTTGGGCCGCCGGATGACCGAGGCGCTCACGAAACACTCGTCTGAAATCTCCGGGTAGCGGTCGAAGAAGACCTGGGGCATGTCCTGGACCACGGGCCAGTCGTATTGGCCGGGCTCCCCGGGCCTGGACACGCAAAGCGCTCCAAAGTCCGCGGCCAGCTCGCGCGACAAGATCCCATGGGCCTCCGAGAAGACCTCCCTCAGGTCGAGCGAGCGGGTCAGCGCGGTCATCACCTCCAGGAGCACCTGTTCGCGTTGCATGACCTCCCTCCTCGTCTGGAATGACTTTATCACACGCGGAGTGTCACCCCTATGGGTGATGCCCGCCCCCAACGGGCTCCCGTACGTTTCGCCAGCCGGGACTCACGGTGATGGCCTCGCTGGATGCCAAGGAGAGAGACAATGCGGAATCAATTGTTTGTATGTGTTCTGGCGGTGGGGGTGTTGCTGGCCGGAGGCAGGGCCGAAGCCCTTCCTGGCGGCTGGTACACGAAAGAGACGGGCGACCGGGTCACCCTCTACGACCAGGCCCACGAGGCCGTCTGGGCTGGCTACTTCGACGAGGAGGGCAACTGGCATGAGACGACCTTCTCGCCCAGGGGCAGCGGCTCGGGGGACCAGGGCCAGACGATGGGCGGCATCAAGACCACGGCGGACGCCGTGCTGGTGGAGATCACGAAGCCGGTGGAGGGGATCGTCGTCATCGACGCGTCGAAGCAAGACGTCGTCTTCGAGCTCCGGGGCCATCTGGATGCCGGGATGACCGTCAAGATTCCCGTGAGCAAGCTCGGTGACACCGTGCAACTGGTGGCCACCGTCGACGACAAGGGGGCGACGCTCGACCTTGCGTTCTTCAAGCGGGCGGACGTCTGCGCCAGCAAGTCCTTCTGGATCAGCCGCTGAACGCACGGTGGCCCACGGCACAGGCCCCTTGACCGGGCCTGTGCCGTTGCTTCCGTCCGCTCCACAGGACGCCGGTCACGGCCTTCCGTTCGACCAACCCGAGCGGTTGGGAGAGGGGATGGCGTCGTTCCTACGAGAGGCACTGCCGACGTCAGCTCACACCCTGGGTCCGGGTTGACGAAGCTGTCAATGTTTCAAGATTCAACGTTTCATGCGTCTCTCCAGGAGGGTGCGCCCGGCGCCGATGCTCCTCGACAGCCCGGCCCCAGGAGAGCCTCCGCATGAAACGTCTCGCCGGCAGACTTCCCCGCGTCGCCACCGTCTCGCTCCACGCCACCACGGTCCGTGCCCTCACTTCGGCGGCGGGCGGCCACTCCAGCTCGCTCGCCCTCCGAGCCGCCGCGAGCGCACGCTCCGGACGAACCGCGGTCCGGAAGGTGGCGGCCACGCCCGTGGCCAGCGCCGCGCCGTCCACGCCCTCCCTTTCGGCGGCGGCGGCGGCGCCCAACCCGATGAGTGCGGCCGGCGCGGGGGGCGGCCAGGGCACCGGGCCACTCCCGGCCATCAGCGGCATCCTCGTGCCGAACCACACCTATCCGCCCCTGGGCCCGCCTCTCTCGGCGGGCGGCATGGTGCCGTTCTTCATCGCGGGGCACCCCATCTTCATCCCCGGCCGCCAGCTCGCGGCGCCGACCCAGGCCGTGGCCAGCACCTCCAGCTCCAGCTCCGCCGCCGTGTCGTCCTCCTCGGGTGGCACCAGCGTCCAGGCCCTGGTCGGGACCCCCATGCGGGGCGCGAGGAGCACGACAGCGCTCACCCGTCGAGCCTCGCTCCCCGCACAGGCGCACGTCCGGAGGATCCACACGAGCCGGGACACGGTGAACGAGCCCCTCTTCACGGCCCTGCTCCGAAAGGCCAACACCCTCCCGGAGGGGGTCCGCCTGGGCCCGGCGCCGGAGCACGCCACGGTCGACAACCCGACCTGGCTCGTCCCGCTCCGGCAGATCACCCACCACGGCCTCTCCGTGCTCCAGGGCCTCGACTCGTACTCCCGACAGGCCTGGGGCGATGGGCGGATGGCCACCCTGATCGCGCATGCCATCCGCGACCAGGGCTCCGCGCTGGCGGACATGCTCCCGCCGGAGACTCCGGTCGTGGATGTCCCCATCCAGGAGCTGCTGCGCCTGTACGCCGCGGAGGTCAACAGCCCGAAGCCCGATGTGGACCGGCTGCTCGTCTGGGCCAAGACGGCGTGCATGGAGGCGCGGCGGGTCGCGGGAGATGCTCCGCTCTTCGCCACTGACGAGGAGGGCGTCCGGGACTACCGCCTCGCGCTGCGCATGCTGGACGAGGCGAGGAAGAGCCCCCTGTCGAGCGTCAAGAAGAACTACTTCCAGGAACTCGGCGCGCGGGTACTGCCCCGGTGCGAGACGGACATCGCCTACCTCCAGGCCATGTCCATGCTGGCGGGCTACGTCCACATTGATTTCGAGTGCGTCCTCCCCCTCACCATGAAGACCTCGCTGCTGCTCTCCGTCGAGCACCAGGCCAAGGTCGCCAGGACGCGCTCCGTGCGCCTTGCTCGCACCCTGCTCCAGACGGGAGGGCCGCACGCGGGGGTCCGGCAGTACTTCTGGGAGGGCATCGACAGCAAGAGCAAGCCCACCGGCCTGCTGATCATCAACTCGATGGGGACGAACTCGGATGGCGCCAACCGCGACGTCGTCCTGAAGGCCAAGCAGGTGGCGACCGGCTCCCTGGCGAACATCGACCCGAAGGGCGTCGGCTACACCGCGTCCCAGGCCGCGGCGCCGAGGCAGCGGGAGATCTTCGAGGGCTACTCCAAGGACACGGTCATCATCTGCACGGGGCACAGCCTGGGGGCGTCCATCGCGGCGGAGACGTTCATCCTCCTCCACACGTTGGGGTTCGACGACACCTACCTGGCGACCTTCAACGGCGGCGCCTTCAATCACGACGCCCCCGAGCACGTGCTGCGGGCCGCTCGCACCAGGGCCATGCTCGTGCAGAACCAGGGGGACCCGGTGCCCTACGGCGGACGGCACGTCCTCCCGGGCCTGGAGAAGATCCACACCGCCCAGCACGTGGGGACCATCGCGCGAGCCGAGCCCCACTGGCTGTTCCCCAACTGGCCGGACATCATCAACCACGGCATCCCCAACGAGGTCGCCCAGTTCATGTACGGCGTCCCGGGCACCGCCAGCGTCCACCTCAACGACCAACTGGTACGCGGCTACCGCCGGCAGCTCTTCATGGCGCTGAGCACGTACCTGCCCTGGCTGCCGAACAAGGCACTCACCACCGTGCTGAAGCCAGACCCCATCGAGGCGGGCAAGACCGAGAACTCCTTCATCGAGTACATCCCCGACAAGGACAAGGACGGCGACGCGCCGGCGAAGCTCTAGGCGCAATGCCCATCAGGAGCGCGGGGCCGCTCACGCGCTGACGGTCGTGCGCAACGCCGCGAGGAACCGCCGCACGACCGGCGAGTCCGCCTGGCCGTCGTAGACGAACTCGACGTCGAAGCGGCTGGCGAGCTCGTCGAGCGCGACCAGCCGCACCGTGCGCGGGCACATGGGTGAGGTGCTCTCCGGCACGAAGGCGTAACCCATTCCGGCCGCGACGAGCCCGATGAGCGTCGGGATGTCGCTGCCCACCTGCGCGATCCGCGGCGTGAAGCCTGCCCGCCGGCACTGCTCGAGCAGGAACCGGTGCTGCGCGGAGGAGCGCAGCGGGTCGAACCAGATGAACGGCGCGCCCGCGAGCTCAGCCAGTCGGCGGGGCGCGCGGACGCGCTGGCCCGGCGTGGACAGCATCGCGAGCACGAACCGATCGCGCAGGAGCCGCAGGCCCGACAGATGCGGCGCCACGTCCTGCCGCCACGCCATGATGCCGCCGTCGAGCTCGCCGCGTGCGATCGCGGCCGCCTGCTCGGACGACAGCCTGGGCGCGATGGACAGCATGACGTCCGGGCAGGTGTCCCGGAAGGCCTTGAGCACGTCCGACACCACCGGCAGCGGGAAGTAGTTCGGCAGCACGCCCAGCCGCAGCTCGCCAAGCTGGCCGGCCGCGCTGCGCAGCGCACGGTCGCGGCTGGCCTGCAGCTCGGTGAGGATGCGCGTCGCGTCCCGCAGGAAGCTCGCGCCGGCCGCGGTGAGCGCGACGCCCGTCGAGCGGCGGACCAACAGCGGGGTGCCGATCGCCTCCTCGAGCTCGCGGATCTGCCGGGAGAGCGCGGGCTGTACGATCCCGACCGCGCGGGCGCCGGCCATCATGCTGCCGGCCTCGGCGACCGCCACGAAGTAGCGCAGATGGCGCAGTTCGACCTGTCTCATGGGTATACCTGGAAGGCATGGCCTGATGCCTCGAAGGGTATTGGGAAGTATGGGCGGATGGCCGTAGGTTGGCCAGCGATGTGACAACGGTTCGCGCGCCGCGGACGTCTTTTCCGCAACTCCTCCACATGCCACTCCATCTCCAGACTCCCTATGTCCGTTCACGAGCAGCCTCCCGCCGGCTCGGCAAGGACGTCCTGCTCAAGCTCGAGGCGATGCAGCCGTCCGGCTCGTTCAAGCTGCGCGGCGTCGGTGCGGTCTGCGAGGCGCGGCGCGCGGCGGGCGCCCATCGTTTCGTGTCGTCGTCGGGCGGCAACGCCGGCATCGCGGTCGCCTATTCGGGGCGCGAGCTCGGCGTGCCCGTGCTCGTCGTCGTCCCGGAGAGCACGTCCACGCGCGCCCGCGACCTCATCCGCCTCGAAGGCGCGGAGCTGATCGTCCACGGCGCGTCGTGGGCGGAGGCGAACACGTTTGCTCAATCCGTCATCGGCGCTCACGACGCGTTCGTGCACCCGTTCGACGAACCCCTGTTGTGGCAGGGCCACTCGACGATGGTCGACGAGATGGCGGCGGCCGGACCGAAGCCTGACGCGGTCGTGCTGGCGGTGGGCGGCGGCGGGCTGCTGTGCGGTGTGCTGGAGGGCATGGCGCGCAATGGCTGGGGCGACGTGCCGGTCGTCGCGGTCGAGACCCGGGGCGCGGACTGCTATGCGCGCTCGGTCGCGCAGGGGAGGCCCATCGAACTGCCAGCGATTGAGAGCGTCGCCACGTCGCTCGGCGCGAAGCGGCCCTGCGACGCGGCGATGGAGTGGTCAACGCGCCATGAAATCGAGAACCTCGTCGTGTCCGATGCTGCGGCCGTGGCGGCCTCCCTGCGGTTCCTCGACGAACACCGCATCCTGGTGGAGCCCGCGTGCGGGGCCGCGCTGGCGGCGCTCGACGCGGCGTCTTCGGTGCTCGCCGCCGCGTCACGCATCGCGGTGATTGTCTGTGGTGGCGTCACGGCGCCGGTGGAGTATCTGCAAGCCTTGAGCAGCCGGGACCGGGTGCCTGGAGGAAGCTGACGCGTGCACGAGTACGATTTGATCGCGGACTGGTATGCGGCCCACCGCGCGGGCCCCATGGGCGTCCCGGAGGTGACGGCGCTCGCGGCCTCACTGCCCCCCGGTGCCCGGGTGCTGGACGTTGGCTGCGGCACCGGACTGCCGCTGACGCGGGTGCTGCTGGAGCACGGCTGTCACGTGGTGGGCGTGGACAGCTCGCGCGAGCTGCTGGCGCGATTCCAGGCGAACTTCCCCCACGTGCCGGTGGTGTGTGCGCCCATCCAGTCGACCGCGCTTCAGGAGCGGGCGTTCGACGCCGCGATCTCCTGGGGTGTCCTGTTCCACCTGCGCCACGAGGAGCAGGAGCAGGCGATCGCCCATATCGCGAGGGCCCTGAGACCCGGCGCCCCGTTCCTCTTCACCTCGGGCGACGCCCACGGCTCCACGGAGGGCGCGCCGATGAACGGCGTGCCGTTCCGTTATCACTCGTACAGCGCCGACGGGTATCGCGACCTGCTGCGCGCGCACGGGCTCACGCTGGAAGCGACGCACCAGGACCCGGGCGGGAACGTCTACTACCTGTCGCGCAAGACGGGCTGAGGACGGGGGGAAGGGCCTGTTTCACGGGAGGGACTCCTCTTCTTGCAAGTCCCGGGGTGACCTGCGGATGCTCGCTCGACGGGAGGCGCGGCGGAGCGGACCTGGACGGTCCGCTCCCGCGTGTCGAGCGCATGGACCTGGAAGAGTTGCGTGCCTTTGTCGGCGTCGCGGAGACAGGCTCGTTCCTGGCCGCGGCGGACACGCTGGGGGTTTCGAGGACGACGCTGCGGCGTCGCGTCGAAGCGCTGGAGGCTCGTGCGGGAGTGCCCCTGCTCAAGAGCACCCGGACGGGCGTGGTGTTGACGGAGGCGGGGGAGGTGCTCGCCCGCCGTGGCCGGCTGATGATGCAGGAGACGAGCGCCCTGGTGGCCTCACTGCGCGAGGTCGGGCAGG
Source organism: Corallococcus sp. AS-1-12 (assembly GCF_020036995.1). Taxonomy (NCBI): domain Bacteria; kingdom Pseudomonadati; phylum Myxococcota; class Myxococcia; order Myxococcales; family Myxococcaceae; genus Corallococcus; species Corallococcus sp. AS-1-12. The sequence goes on from NZ_JAIQDD010000037.1 coordinate 41,758, forward strand.
CCCCCGCGGGGCTGTTGCACGTGGTGTTGCCGGTGGGCCTGCCGCCACACCTGCTGTCGCCGCTGTTCGGCCTGCTGCGCGGCACCTATCCGCTCCTGCGGGTCCACGCGAGCTTCAGCGACCACCCGCTGGCGGAGCCGCTCGACAACGTGGACCTCGCGGTGCACTTCGGGGAGGACATGCCCCGGGGCCCCTGGATCTCCCAGGTGGTGCTGCGCGTCCGCGAGCGCCTCTGGGCCAGCGCGGACTACCTGCGGCAGCGCGGCCTGCCGGACTCCGTGGAGGCCCTGCGCGGCCACGAGCTATTCTCCTGGCAGGGCCCCGGCGGCGAGCCCTGCCTGTGGCCCCAGCTTCGAGGCCCCGCGTTCCAGGTGGAGCCCGCCCTCATCTCCACGGACATCCATCTCATCCGGACGTGCTGTCTGGCGGGGCAGGGCATCGGGCTGATTCCCAGCGTGGACCTGGCGGACCCGGGCGAGGCGGAGGGGACGCTGGTCCCCGTGCTCGCGGACGTCGTGGGGCGTGAGCAGCCGCTGCGCGTGAGCGTCCCGGAGGCGCTCAGCGAGCTGCCGAAGATCCGGCAGGTGCTCGAAGACATCCGGCGGGCCATCGCGCCGCTGTGAGGCGCGCCCGTGGGCGGGAACGGGTCATCGGGTGGCCACCTTTGGCCATCCCCGGCGCGGGGCGTCCACGCTACGCCATGGGGCCTTCCCGCCGTGTTGGAGCCCGCCATGCGCATCCCGCTGCCCCTGACCCTCGTCCTGACCCTCGGCGCGCTGTCGTCCCATGCCAAGGACCCCGCGCTCGGCGCGACGACCTTCACCGTCTACGAAGCCTTCCTGAGCCCCGCCCAGGAGCCCGGCGAGGAGTCCGAGACCCCCAAGCCCCTGCAGAAGAGCCTGGGGGCCACAGCGCCCTCCACGCCGCGCGAGCAGCGCCTGTCCCGGGGCCACGGGGTGCTGCGCTTCTCCAAGGACCTGACCCGGGCCTACGTGGAGGTGGAGATGACGGGCGTCAACTCCGCCGACATCCTCATGTTCCACATCCACTGCGGCCCGCCGGGCGTCCTGGGCCCGGTGGTGGTGGACTTCGGGGAGGTGGGCAACCTGGCGAAGACGCTCGCCAACGGGCGCTGGTCCGTGGAGCTGACCAACGCGAACGTCACCTTCATCAAGGACATGAAGGGCATGAAGTCCGGGCTGCCGGAGAGCTGCCCGGCGGAGCTGGGCTTCCTGGCCCAGACGCGGACCCTGGCCGGACTGGAGTCGCTCGCGCGCAAGGGCGTGCTCTATTTCAACCTGCACACCAAGGCCCATACCTACTACGGCGAGATGCGCGGGCAGCTCTACGCCGCCCAGCCCTGACACGACCCCGGCCGACGCCGCTGCGTGCGTTCATCGACTTCATCAAATCGACGCGGCCTTGAGGCGGCCAGGGCGCGCGTGGAGCGCGCCGTGGCCTACGGATGCATCACTTCGGCGTGACCTTGAGCAGCTTGCCGTTGGTGGCGTCGGTGAGCAGGTAGAGGGCGCCCTCGGGGCCCTGGACCACCTCGCGGATGCGCGCGTCCAGGTCCTTGAGGAGGTGCTCCTCGCCCACCACGCGGTCGTTGCGCACCATGAGCCGCACCAGCGCCTTGGCGGCCAGCCCGCCGATGAACATGTCGTTCTTCCACTCGGGGAACAGGGTCCCGGAGTAGAGGGTCATCCCCGAGGGGGCAATCACCGGATCCCAGTAGTACACGGGCTGCTCCATGCCCGGAGCCTGGGGGCTCTGGTGGATGGGCGCGCCGGAGTACTCCTCGCCATACCCGATGGTGGGCCAGCCGTAGTCCTTGCCTGCCTCGGGGCGGTTGACCTCGTCACCTCCCTGCGGCCCCATCTCCACCGTCCACAGGCGGTTCTGGCTGTCGAGCGCCGCGGACAGGACGTTGCGGTGACCGATGGACCAGATCTCCGGCTTCGCCTCCGGGTTGCCCAGGTAGGGGTTGTCCTGGGGCACGGAGCCGTCGGGGTTGATGCGGACCACCTTGCCGAAGTGGCTCTTCACGTCCTGGGCCTGGACACGCCCCGCGAGGATGGAGCGCTCGCCGAGCGTGACGAACAGCTTGCCGTCCGGGGTGAACACCATCCGTCCCCCGGAGTGCTGCGTCGACTCGAGCGTGGGCATCATGCGGAAGATGACCTGGACGTTCTCCACGCGAGGCTGCGCTTCATCCACGAACCGCGCGCGCGCCACCGCCAGCCCGTTGCCGCCCTGGCGGGGCTCGGAGTAGGTCCAGTAGATGAGCTGGCTCTGGGCGTAGTCCGGGCCCACCTCCACGTCGAGCAGGCCGCCCTGACCGCGTGCGTCCACGGCGGGCAGGCCGCTGACGGCGCGGGACTTCGCGCCCTGCTGCGTGACGATGTAGAGCGAGCCGGTGGCCTTCTCTGTCACCAGCATGCGCTGGTCGGGCAGGAAGGCGATGGCCCAGGGGTTCCTGAAGCCAGAGGCAAGCTCGGTGACCTGGAGGGGCGTCTTCGTCTGGATGGCGGGGACGCGCGTCTGCCCGGGGAAGGCAGGCGTGAACTCGGGCACGTTGGGCGGGCCCTGCGGAACCGGCGGACCGCTGGGGAGCGGCTCCTCCGGGACGCCTGAGTCCTGCTGCGAGGCGCCCGAGTCCGGCGACGTGGGTTCTGGATCCTCACTGCAACCGACGAGGAGGGTAGCGACGATGAGAGGCATTGAGAGCAGGCGCATGCGACTCACTCCTGGGGGAAGAGGGGTAATCATGAATATCATGTTTTAGGGCTGAACCATCGGGTCAGGGCCTCGGGCAGCCCCTGGTCCGTGCCCTCGCCCACCCACGCGACGTGTCCGTCCGGTCGGATCAGCACCGCGACGGGCGCCGCGACCGCGCCGAGAACGGGCACCTCCCACGCCCCCGTGTAGCGCGCCGTCACGCTCCGAACCCGGTCCGCCCAGGGCGTGATGTCGAGCGTGGCGGGCCCGCCCAGGTCGAGCAGCACGGGCCGCGCGTCGTGCAACAGGTGGAACACGCGCCGGGGGCCGTCGTCGGTGATCAGGTCGAGGTCCGGCATGCGGCGCCCGAGCAGCGGGTGTCCGCTTCCCAGGTCGTAGTGGACGTCCAACCCAGACATCATCGCCGCGTACTGCTTGCGGGGTTCGTCCATCCGCAGCAGTTCGGTCAGCGTCTCGCGCACGGCGTCCATCCGCGCGTCACCGCGGCTCAGCGCGGTCTGCGCCATGGTCTTGCGCAGCGCACGGGCCGCGACGGGGTGGCGCTCGGCCTGGTACGTGTCGAGCAGGGGCTCCGGCGAGACGCCGCGCACGACCTGGGCCAGCTTCCACCCCAGGTTCACGGCGTCCTGCACGCCGAGGTTGAGCCCCTGTCCGCCCATCGGCGAGTGGATGTGGGCCGCGTCGCCGGCCAGGAGCACCCGCCGGTCCCGGTAGGACGCCGCCTGCCGTGTCATGTCGGTGAACCTTGAGAGGTACGTGGCGCCGCGCAGGCCGTAGTCCGTCCCGTAGAGCGCGATGAGCGCCTCGCGAAGGACCTCGAGGGTCGGCGCGTCGCCCGTGACGACCTGCTCCTCTCTCAGCACGACGCCCACGCGGCCGTCCTCCATCTTGCCCATGGCGTAGGTGCCCTTCTCGTCCCGGCGGATGCCGAACGCCGGAGCTCCGGTCATCTCGACCTCGGCGATGAGGTAGCTGATGGACGCGTCCCACCCCGGGAACCCGATGCCCGCCGCCTTGCGCACGAGGCTGCGCCCTCCGTCGCACCCGACGAGGTACTTGGCCCGCAGCGCGCGGCCGTCGGACAGCTCGACGTCGACGCCGGTGTCGTCCTGCGCGAAGCCCGTCACCTCGCACCCCCGGTAGATGGGCACCGCCAGCTCACCCACCCACTCCGCGAGGATGCGCTCGAAGCGCTCCTGTAGGAGCGCGAGCCCATGGTTGTGGCGCGTCGGGAAGTCGCTGAGGTCCAGCGGCGCCTGCCCGAACGCGACGTTCTGGACCGCTTGCCCTTGCGAGGTGAAGCGCTCCACGACCCCGCGCTGATCGAGCACCTCCAGGCTGCGAGCGTGCAGGCCGCGCGAGCGAGAGCCGGCGACCTCCTGACTGGCGCGACGCTCGACGATGGCCACGTCCACCCGCGCCAGAGCCAGCTCCGCCGCCAGCATCAGCCCGGTCGGGCCTCCTCCCGCGATCACCACTGCGTGCCGCGTCACCCCGTTCGTGTGCATTCCAGCCTCCCGTTCCTGAAGCGAAACGGGCGATGGTGGAGCACGGCCGGGGGGGCTTGCGGCAACACCCGGGGTCTGGCATCTGCTTGCAGTGGAAGGAGACACGGGCGCCGCGAGGCCGGTTGCCCCGGGGCCTGCATCAGGTCGATGCCCGCCGGGTGTGCCGCTCCGAATGCGCCTGTTCGATGAGCTGGACTGCGCGCGCGGCTCCATCCTCCGCGCGGATGCGTTCGCCCACCGCCGCGGCCCGGGCCACGACCGCCGGGGACCTCGCCGAGCGGATGGCCTCCGCGAGCCGTTCGGCGGTCAGCGACTTCTGGGGGACGGGCTGGGGCCCTACGCCCGCCCGCTGGACGATGTGTCCCCAGAAGGGCTGGTCGCCAAGAAAGGGGCAGATGACGGTGGGCTTGCCCGCGCGCAATCCCGCCATCGTGGAGCCTGCCCCGCCGTGATGCACCACCGTGCTCATCCGAGGGAACAACCCGTCATGTGGCGCGGACTCCAGCATGAAGATGCTGGGTGGGAGCGCGTCCGCCTTCAGGCCGCCCCAGCCCGATGCCAGCACCGCGCGCTCGCCGGTCAACGCCACGGCCTTCAGGACGGTGGCGGCACGAGAGGCGGCGTGCGCCGCGCCCATGCTGCCGAAGCCCACGTAGACGGGAGGAGGCCCCGCTTCGAGGAACGCTTGGAGCCCGGCGGGCGGAGTCCACAGGTGCGCCTCGTCGAGGAACCAGCAGCCCGTCACGTGTGCCTCGGGAGGCCAGTCGGCGGGGCGCGGCAGCAGATGCTCGCTGTATGCGTACAGCGCCGGCACCGCGGAGCCATCGGCCTTCTTCATGGGGTCCGCGAAGCGTGAGCGCGGCGCGAGGCCCAGCGTCTTCACGCGGAAGTCATTGGTCGCGCCGGCCCAGACCGCGTTGGCCAATGACAGGAGCTGGTAGCTGAGGGCGTTGAGCCAACCCCCGAGTCGAAACCCCGGCACCATCGGCACCGGGAACTCGCGCGTCCGGGTCAGCGGCAGCGGCATCGCCAGCAGCTCGACGGCCCCGAGCTTCTCCGCGATGTGGTGACTTCCAAGCGCCTTGGAGTGGTACACGAGCACGTCCGGCTCCAGCTCCCGCGCCGCTCGCCACTCGTCCTCCATGCCCGCCCGGACGATGGCGCCGAACCCCTTGAACAGCCGCCGCTGCTCGGTACGTGTCGGGGCGCGCAGCACCGCCTCCGTCAGCTCCAGCACGGCATTGTCCATGTGCGCGTATGGAATGCCGTGGCGCTCCACCATGCCTCGGAAACCGGTGGGCGTGCAGAGCGCCACGACATGGCCACGCGCCTTCAGGGCCTTGGCGAGCGCGACGAAAGGCTGAACGTCACCTCGGGTACCGTAGGTGGAGATGAGCACGCGCATGGAGACCCCACACCGGAGCTTGTCCGCTGCAAGGTGGCGGCCCGACCACCGAGGAACCTGTGCGTGCCAGGAGCGCGACGCACACCCTTCGAGATGTGTCGCCAGTGTCTCATGGCGCTGATGCGGATGCGTGGCTTTTCGCCGCGCGGATGAGCGCGATGTCGATTCCCTGCAACGCCGCCTTCCGGCGTGTCTCCTCCCCATGGGGCCATTTCCCCCTGTGGATTTTCGTGAGGACGACATGAAGACGGCGACGTGTTTCCTGGTGATGCTCTCCCTGCTGGCGGTGGGGTGCGGCAGCTCCAACGAGGGTGACGGCGGTGGCGACGACGACGGCGGTGGTGGCGGCGGCGCCGCGCTCCAGTGCTCCGCCATCGGCTGGTGCACGACGTGGGAGTCGGACCACGAGGTCGTGACGAACGCGCCGCCCCTGACGGGTGGCGCGCTGACCGATGGCCTCTACCGCACGGAGCGGGGCTATGGCTTCAGGGAGGCCATGCTCATCCAGGGGAAGTCCGTCCTCCTCATCGGGGGGAGCTGGAGCAACTTCGTGGGCACCTGGAAGACGGAGGGCGAGAAGCTCATCGTCTCCGTGAGCCGCAGTTGCAGCGACGCCTCCGACGAATCGATGACGGCGACGTTCACCTACGCCTTCGCCGTCAAGGGCGAGGAGCTCTACACCCAGGAGCTGGACCGCACCAACATGCCCATCGTGGGCTGGCGCAAGGTGCGCTCGCTCTGCGAGGAGAGCGCCTCGTTCAACTGCAAGGTGCTCAACTGCGCCTGCGTCGTCACGACGGACAAGCCGCTCACGGGGCAGTCGAGCTGCTCCTGAGTCGTCATCCGGAGGGCCGGGGACGCGCCGGTAGGGGCCTGCCCCGGCCCGTCGTGGCAGACTCGGTGCCGGGTGCGTGGAATGGGAGGGCCGCTGTTCCGTCACCTCGCGGGCGTGATGCAGGGAGGGACAGGAATGCGCTCGGGTGTCTCGGAGGCCCTCGAGGCCATGTTGGAAGCGATGGGGGAGCCGCGGGCCTCCCGCCTTCGCGTGGCGCCAGGGGTGCGTGAGGCGGTGTCGCGCGCGCTGGAGGAAGCCGCGTCGCTGGGAGGCGCCGCGCCGGAGCCGCTCGACTTCGCGCGGCACCTGGGCGAGCACCTGGCGAAGGCGGAGGACCCGCCGCTCGCGCTGGAGCGGCTGCACGCCAGGGACCTGGCGCTGGCGCTCGCGTGTACGCAGGGGCTGCCCGGCGCCGATGCGCGGTTCGAGGTGGAGGTCCTCCAGCGGATGCGGGTGCCCCTGTCGCGGATCCACCCCTCACCGGCCTTCGCGGACGAGGTGCTGCAGACGCTCCGGGCCAACCTGCTGATGCCGCGCGCGGACGCGCCGCCGCGGCTGCGGGGGTACGCGGGCGTGGGCTTGCTGGCGCAGTGGGTGAACATGGTGGGCGTCCGGCTGGCGCTGCGGCTGAGGAAGGCGCAGGGGGACGCGTCACGGGTGGAGGCGGAGGTGCTGGCGGCGCACCCCGCGCCGGGCGGGCTGGAGCTGAGCTTCATCCGCGAGGACGCGAGGGCGCACGTGAGGGCGGCCTTCGTGAAGGCGGTGGCCTCGCTGGATGACGAGGACCGGGAGCTGCTGCGCCTGCACTACGTGGAGCGGCTGTCGCTGGAGAAGATGGGGGCGCTGTACGACCTGCACAAGTCGACGCTCTCCCGGCGGCTGGGCGGGGTGCAGGAGACGCTGGAGAAGCGGACGCGGCGCCTGCTGTCGGAGCGGCTGGCGCTGCGGGACGCGGAGCTGGAGAGCCTGGTGCGCACCATCCACGGAGGGTTGGACTTGAGCCTGTCGGGACTGCTGGGAGGGCGTGGGTGAGCTGTCCCGAGGAGAACACGCTCGCGCGGTACGTGAACGGGCTGCTGGGGGCGGAGGGGATGCGCGAGGTGCGCGCGCATGTGGCGGGCTGCGCTGAATGCCGGAGCGTGCTCGCGGCGCTGAGCGCGATGGAGACCCCGGCGCCCGACACGGGACCGCTCGTCACGGGCACGCGGGTGGGGCGCTACGTGGTGCTGGGGTTGCTGGGCGAGGGCGGCATGGGCCGGGTCCATGCGGCGTATGACCCGGAGCTGGACCGGAAGGTGGCGCTGAAGCTGCTGAACCCGGAGCGCCTGAGGGAGGACTCGCTGACGGAGGCGCGGCAGCGGCTGGAGCGCGAGGCGCGGACGATGGCGCGGCTGTCGCATCCGCATGTGGCGCAGCTCCACGACGTGGGGGAGTACCAGGGCCAGCTCTTCCTGGTGATGGAGCTGGTGGAGGGCGGCACGCTGCGGCGGTGGCTGCTGGAGAAGCCGCGCACGCGAAGGGAGACGGTCGCGCGCTTCGTGCAGGCGGCGGAGGGGCTGGCGGCGATGCACGCGCTGGGCATCGTCCACCGGGACTTCAAGCCGGACAACGTGCTGCTGACGCGCGACGGGCAGGTGCGCATCACCGACTTCGGCCTCGCCAACGCCACGGTGGCGCGGGACGCGAGGTCCGGGCACCTGCCTCCAAGCGCGGAGGTCCTCACGCTGACGGGGACGGTGCTGGGGACACCGGCCTACGCCGCACCCGAGCAACTGCGAGGCGAGCGGGGGGATGCGCGCTCGGACCAGTTCGCCTTCTGCGTGGCCCTCCACGAGGCCCTCAACGGGCAGCGCCCCTTCGAGGGCGCGACGCGCGAGGAGCTGCTGGCGTCGATGGAGCGGCAGGCGGTGCGGCCCGAGCAGCCGGGCGTGCCGGGCTGGCTCAAGGCGCTGGTGCGCCGGGGGCTGAGCGCGGACCCCGCCCGCCGCTTCGAATCGATGGAGGCCCTGCGGGCCCGCCTCACACGGGACGCGGGGGCCTGGAAGCGCAGCGCCGTCGCGGCGGTGGTCGCGGGAGGCCTGGTGGGCCTGGGGTTCCTCCTGCTGGGGCCGGCGGCGGCGCCGGACGAGACGTGTCAGGGCAGCGAGCGGCACCTCGCGGGCATCTGGGATGCCACCGTGCGCGAGTCCACGCGCCGGGCCTTCCTGGCCACCCGGGCTCCGGACGCGGAGGCCTCCTTCCAGGCCGTGGCCTCCACGCTGGACCGGTGGGCCCGGGACTGGGCCCACGCGCACCGCTCCGCCTGCGAGGCGGCGCACGTCTTTGGTGAGCAGTCGGAGGCGGTGCTCGGGCTGCGGATGACGTGCCTGGACCGGCGGCTGGGAGCGCTGTCCCGGCTGACCGTGGCGCTCCAGGGCGCGGACACGCGGACGGTGGAGCGGGGCTTCGGGTTGGGTGGTTCGCTGGGCGGCGTGGGGCGGTGCGCGGACGTGCGGACGTTGCAGGAGGCGGTGTCGCCCCCGGACGACCCGAAGGTCCGCGCGGAGGTGGACGCCGTGCGCGCGGAGCTGGCCCGGGCGCACGCGCAGATGCTCGCGGGCCATACGCCGGAGGCCCTGCGGATCGCGCTCCCCGCCCGCGAGCGCGCGCTCGCCACCCGGCACCGCCCCCTGGAGGCGGAGGCGCACCAGCTCTGCGCGTTCCTGCAGGAGGACTCCGGCGCGTTCGAGGACGCGCGCGAGTCGCTGGCGCGGGGCTCGCTGGCGGCCGAGGCCGGGCGGGAGCCGGGCGTGCTCGCGCGGGTGCTGAGGGCCCAGGCCTGGCTGCACGGGTACGGCCTGGGGCGGCCTCAAGAGGCGTGGCCCTTCCTGCACCGGGCGCGCGCGGTGGCGGAGACGCTCCGGGACGCGGAGCTGGACACGCTGCTGGACAACGTGCAGGCGGAGCTCCTGGAGCAGGAGGGCCGCTTCGCGGAGGCGGAGCCGCTGCTGCGCGCCTCGCTGGAGGCCTTCAGCGCGCGGGGACAGACGCACTCGCACGCGGAGCTGAGCGGCCGGCTGGGGCTGCTGCTCCGCCATCAGGGGCGGCTGCTGGAGGCGAAGCGCTGGCAGGAAGAGGCGCTGCGCCTGCACGAGGAGCACTTCGGCCCGGCGCACCGCGACACCGGACGGGCCCTGCTCAACCTGGGCGGGACGCTGGCGCTCCTGGGCGAGCTGGAGCGCGCCGAGTCCGTCCTCCAGCGGGCGCTCGGAATCCTTCGCCAGACGCTGGGCGGGGCCAACCTGTCGGTGGCCCGGGCGTTGTCCAACCTGGCCGTGGTGTATTTCGAGTGGGGACACGCCGCCCGGGCGCGACAGGCCGCGGAGGAGGGCTGGGCCGTGGCGCGCAAGAGCGTGGCCGCGGACAGCCCGGTGCTGCTGGGGACGGCGTCGAACCGGGTGGGCATCCTGGGAGAGCAGGGGGCGCGGCGCATGGAGCTGGCGCACGCGCGCGGTGTGCTGGCGCATCGCGAGAAGGTCTACGGCGCCTCCCACCCGGAGGTGGCCCTGGACGTCCACGAGGTGGGGCGGCTGCTGCGCCTGCTGGGGCGGACGGACGAGGCGCGCGGCTTCCATGCCCGGGGGGTCGCGCTCCAGGAGGCCCTGGCCGCCAGGGGCGAGCTGGACGGCGCGGGGCTGCGCTCGCTGGCGGACGCGCTCCTGTTCCTGGGGCGGGTGGACGAGGCGCGGCGCCACGTGGAGCAATCGCTGGTGGAGATGGAGAAGGACCTGGGGCCCCTGTCGTCCGAGCGCATCGAGGCGCTGCTCGTCCTGGGTGACGTCCAGCTCGCCCGGGGCCGGCCCGCCGAGGCCCTGGCGCCGCTGAGGACCGCGCTGGAGGCCCTCACGGGCCGCCAGGTGGTCTCGGCGCGCGTGCCCAGGGTGCGTCGCCGTCTGGCGCGGGCGCTGCGCCAGACGGGAGCGGTGAAGGAGTCCTGCGAGCAGGCTCGGCGGGCCTGGGAGGAGCTGGCTGTCTGGCGTGCGGCCTATGCCCAGGAGACGCGGGAGGCCCGGGCCGAGCTGGGCCACTGTCCGGGAGGGGCGGGGCCCTGACCGGGTGCGGGGGCCCTGACCCGGTCTCCCGCGCTCAGACGCCTCGCGCCAGTCTCGATTGGAGCGCCGGCGAGATGTAGGGGACGGTGAAGAGGATCCGCACCGGGCTGCTGTTGGTGAAGTCGATCTGCTCCGCCGTGGGGTTGCCTTGATTGAAGCCGAAGTACTTCATCTCGAGCGCCCAGAGCGGGCTCGGCTCCAGCAGGTACATGCGCACCGTGTAGGCCTCGCCGGGGGCGAGCGGGGTCAGGTACTCGCCCAGCTTGACTCCCCAGCTCTTGGTGCTGGTGGACGAAGCGACCAGGCTGGTGGCCCACTCCACTCCGACCATCAGGTAGCCAGACGAATTGAAGATCGGGATGGTGACCTCATACACCCCGAGCGCGCCGACCGAGTTCTCCACCTCTTCGTTCCAGGCCAACCCGGCATACGCCGAATGGTTGGCGTACGCCCCGCCCCCTGCCGTGAAGCGGGAGGTGCTCTGGAACTCGCTGCGTTGGATCCCGCTCTCGGAGAACGAGAACTCGAGGTACGGAAGATTGCCTCCCGGCCCGAAGCAGTTGCGGCCGAACTTCTCCGCCACCCGCTCCACGTAGTCCGCCTGGTACAGGCTGCTGTAGTCCACCCCGTTGATCCTGAACCGCTGCTTGTCATCCGCGGACAGGTGACTGAAGCGATTGGCCATCGTGGAGCCGATGCTCGCCGGGTCGTAGGTCTGCAACTGCCCGGGGATGTAGCAGTAGCTCTGGAAGCCGCCGCTGCGCGCGGTGATGGTCCCATCCATGATGGGTTGCACGGTCACGGCGAGGAAGGACGACGAGGCGCCCCCCCGCGGCTGCAACAAGGTCACGTTCGTCGCCATCCGCGCGGGCGGCGTGACGCCAAAGAAGGCGCCGCTGGGAGAAAGACGCAGGGTCTCGGTTTCGGGATCGCCCGCGACGGGCGGCAAGCCCCGGGTGGCCACCGAGAAGGAGCTGGCCTTGAGCGTGGCATCCGACTTCTGGACCAGCGCGCTGATGCCCGCGACATCCTCCGCGTCAGCCTGAACCCCCACCACCGTGGTGACGATGGCCTCGGCCTTGAGGCCCACGCCCAACTGGAACGAGTAGTCCAGGTCGACTTCCGTGTCGTCACCCGTCAGGTACTCGTAGTTGCACAACTGCCAGTTCACCATGCCCGACGGGCTGTCGGGGCCCCAGATCTCACGCGAGGGCACCGGGTAGGGGAAGCTGTCCGCCACCATCGAGACCAGCGTCGCCTGCTGGTAGTCATCCGTCGCGGTGTCGATCCGGTAGTTCTCGATGGAGAAGAACGCGCCCCAGTACGACGTACTCAGCCTCGGCTTGTAGTTCGAGTCGCTGCTGAGGATGAGGTGGATGAAGCGGACGGAGGGGCAGTCATCGAACACCTGCGCGCCGGAGCCGTCGGACCGCATGACCGCGCTGGGCGACGGCCCCCGGGTCGTCGCCAGCGGCAGGTACACGCCGCAGGGCGTATTGCGCGTGGTCAGGTGGCTGGTGCTGGAGGCGAGGTACACCGGCGACGTCTCCCACACCGGCAGGTACAGGCCCGGCTGCTGGTAATTCGCTTCGCCAGGCTGCGCCGAGTTCGGGATCAGCTTGCCGACCCGGACGTTGTCGCTGCCGTCCCGGAAGTGCACGGACAGCGAACCGTCCGGCGCCATGCCGACGTTCGCCCCGAAGGAGAGGCCGGAGTCGCCATGCTCGGCGTTGATCTTCGTGACGGTCAGGTTCCCGCCGTGTGTCGCCAGGAAATACGCGTCGAACGCAGACAGGAGATCCATCCCGAAGGACAGGCTCTTGATGCTCGAGGAGTTGTTATTGCACACCACCACCAGGCTCATGTAGGGGCGCGGAGCACTGTCATGGGGACCCTTGACGATGCCCTGATCGATCCAGCCCGCGCTCACGGCCGGGTAGTCATCGACGACCGAGCGTCCGCTGGTGTCGCTGGCGAGCAACGACCCGAGCGAGGCTCTGTGGCCCCCATTCGGAATCTGCGCGGCCCACGTGCCGTTGGGCGTGAAGTCCGCGGGATCGAACAGCAGTGGCAACATCACGCCACGGACGGTTTGGTTCCCGGAGTCCACTTCCTCGGCGAGGACCACGGCGCCAATCTTCCCCGCGAGGGAGGGCAGGGTGCTCGGCAGCGCGAACGCCGCGACGTTGCTCTTGACGGTGTGGTTGTTGCCCCAGACCGAAAAATCGATCTCGGCGACAGCGGCGGGCTCGAGCATGTCCGGGCGGGTGCGCAGCGCGTAGCGGTGGCCGTCCTGCGAGGTCCAGAACACGAAGGTGTAGTCCCCCACCGCGAAGATGGACATGAGCTGGTCCGTCTGGACCACGAACCGCGCGTGCAGGCTCGGCGGGAACTGATCCGAGATCTTCTTCGCGCTCCAGACGTTGAGGTCGCTGAACGTGTGGCTGCTCTGGTACTTGGAGGCGTCCGCCGACAGCAGCGTGAGCAGCGCGCCGGAAGCCGGGACGGCGTACTGCACACGTCCGCCGCTACAGCACACGGCGCCCGCACCTCCCTGCTGGTCGGACCAGGGGATGGCGACGTTGGAGATGTCGAATGCGTTTTCAGGGGTGTCCATTGCGTCCTCTTTCACGGGGGATGGGTTCGTCGACTGCGAAAGACAGTCATTGCAGGACGTGGACCAACACCCCGTGAAAGAGGCACTGCGATGGATTCCGGGCGCTTGAGACGAAGGCCCCCGACGCGCTGAAACATGCCGCGTCCGACCGGGAGGCAAGCGCGTCAACATGGAACGCGCGGTGAAACACGCTGACATGCGTCCGACCCGGTAGGCGAAGACTCAACCCCAGACGTCTTTTTTTAGCGCCTGGGGCCTACCTTGGATGGTTGTGGTTGCCACGGGTGCGCACGCCCTACAGCCGGTGGCGGGGTGGCGCCCTCGACTGTCAGAGCAGCCCCTGGGCCTTCAATGCGTCGATGGCGGCGGCCAGCGCGCGATGGGGTGACGCAAGCGGACCCGGAGGGGAGCGCACGGTGCTGACAAAGACAAAGGCGCCCCCCTTCGTGGTCACGTGCCCCACGAACCACGTCAGATTCTCCTCTGGAAGCGTGAGCGCGCCCGTCTTCGCGCTGAGCACCGCGCCCTCCTTCCAGGGGCCACCCATGTCGATGCCATCCCGGACGTGCGCCACGGTCTGGGGGCCCTGCACCAGTGTGCGTTTCACGGTCTCCTGGGTGGCCGCGCTCACGGGGAGCTGCCCCCTGTAGAGCCGCGCCAGGAATTGGAGCTGCTCCTCGGGGGAGATGCGAAGCGGTCCGCCAAGCCAGAACAGGGTGATGTTCCCCGAGGCCTCCGCGTTTCCGTAATGGAGGCGCTTCATCCAGGCTTCCTCGCGTTCACGACCGAGCCGGGTCGCGAGTCCCTGGAAGACCCACAAGGCCGAGCGACGCATGGCCGTGTCCAGCGTCTGATCCTGGTTCCAGGCCTGGACGCCACGCGGGGTGCCGTCCCAGGGGAACACCTCGTCTGGCTTCAACACGCCTTCCTCCAGCGCGATGAGCGCATGCGGAATCTTGAAGGTGGAGGCGGGGGACAGGCGCTGTTGGCAGAGGCTGCTGTCGTTGAAGGCCACCTGGCCTGTCTCCAGGTTCATCAGCCCGAAGCAGCCGGGATGGCGGGAGACGATGCGGAGCGGGGCAGGGCGATGGCCCGTGCACGCGAGTGACGTGAGCAGCACGAGCCAACCAGCGAAACGGAACCTGCGAGAGGGGCGTCGGGACATGGGCGTGGGGGCATAGCAAACCTCGCGCCAGCAGCCGTCTCCTCTGGAGTGCGGTCGGGGGGCCACAGGTGTGCTGGGAGTGACGCGGTTGGTTCGTCACGCTTGGGGTTCGAGCCGTGACGCCTGTTCATTCGAGGGCTTCGCTTGACGTTTCAACATGGGCTGCCTCTGCCCAGGCTCGCGATAGGGATGCACATCCTCTGGATGGAGGAGGCCGCCTCTGGCTTCAAGCCGTGGAAGCTGACGGTTGCTTCTGGTGCCAGGCAGGACGCAGGGGCGCGGAGGCCGCGCGCAGCAACAACCACCACACCCCGCCGAGCAGCCAGCAGGCCAGGAACAACAGCAGCGCCTGGCCCCACAGGGGCAGTCGCCCCGAGCGCAGGTGGCGACAGGCGCGGTGCAGCCCCAGGCTCAACGCGAAGCCGAGCGCCATGCGCATCACCTTGAAGACAAGCATGGCGTCACGTCGCTCCGCGGTCATCCCCGCCAGCACGGGCGCGTAGGTGACGTAGGTGGCCAGGCCGTAGCCGAGCCATCCGGCGGCGTTCAGCTTCCAGAAGAGGCGGCGCGAGGGCGTCATGGCTCCGGGGAGGTCGGCTCAGGGCGAGGCGGTGCGGGCGAAGCGCGCCACCACCTGCCGGTTGAACGCGGGCAGGTCCGCTGGCCGGCGACTGGTGACGAGCAGGCCATCCACCACCACCACCTCATCGACCCACGTGGCCCCTGCATTCTGCAGGTCGCGCCGCAGGGATGGGAAGGACGTCACCCGGCGGCCCTTCACGCCGCCCGCGTCGGCGAGCAGCCACAGCCCGTGACAGATGGCCGCCACCGGCTTCTTCGCCCGGAGGAAGCCCTGCACGAAGTCAGTCGCTCCGGAGGCGATGCGCAGGCTGTCCGCGCTGTGGGTCCCCCCGGGCAGATAGAGCGCGTGGTAGGCGCCGGGACGCGCTTCCGAGAGCGCGCGGTCCACCTGGAACTCGCTGACCTGACCCTCCGGTGTCTCCGCGCGCACGGTGCCCGCCTCCCGGGGCGCGCGGTGGTAGACCTTGCTCACGATGCTCCACCTGCCCTCCAGCTTGAGCAGGGAGATGTAGTCGATGAAGTCCCACTTCGATGTGCGCACGGACACCTTGGCGACCGCCGCGCTGCCGAAGACGTCCACCTGGAGCACCGCGTCCTCGCGCCCGATGAAGGGGCGCTTCACGGCCGTCTGGATGTAGTCGGCGCCTGGCCATGTGGCGAGCGCGTCGTTGGGCCCCACGGAGAGGAGCTTCGCCTCGGGATGGAAGGCGCGGTGGAGGCGAGCTTCGTCGCCCGACTTCACCCCCTCGGTATAATCAGCGACGACCGCGCGGATGGCCGCCACGTCGTCGTTGGGGGTGGCCATCAGCCAGACGGTGAGCAGCGTCGAGGCGAAGGGGTGCAGCGGCATGGGGTCCTCCGAGCGGTGGTTGCGCCACTCTCGTCCCCCCATCGGCGTGCCTGGCGTACTCTTCAGCGAGTGGCGGCAGCACTCGGTGAGCGGTGGCGCGGGCGTCAGGGAGCGCTTGAGAGCGGTCCAGAGAACTCAAACTCTCCGAGGGTAAAAGGCGAGTCATCTTCAGATGTTTCACGGAGGGGCTGCTGGTGCCATTCAATTGGGGACCGCTTGAATCTCCGCGAACCTCACTCTTATCCCTTCCCGTTTGCGATCAGCGCCTTGCCCTTCGAGGTCTGGTGCACGGTCCATTTCGAGTAACATCGCACGCGGTTCCGGGTGTTCCCCCTTCCTCCATGTGTCTCCCCGTTCCGAACCGCGAGTCTCCCTGATGGCAAGCAAGGCGTGCTGGATCCTCTTTTCCGCTCTCTGTCTTTCTGTGGGCCTCTATCCCGGGAGCTATTTCCTCGCGGCCTCGAACTTCGGACTTCGTGCCTTGAAGAGCAGCGAACTCCTGACCGACCCCGTCTGGAACGCGGCCTTCTACACGCACATCGCCCTGGGAGGACTCGCGCTGGCCATCGGTTGGACCCAGTTCGTCGCGAGACTGCGACTCCATCGCCCAGGTGCACACCGGCTCCTCGGAAAGGTCTACGTCGTGGCGGTCCTGCTGAGCGGGATCGCCAGCGTCTACGCCGGCTTCTTCGCCACGGGGGGCGTCATCGCCGCGTCGGGCTTCGTCAGCCTGGGCATCGTCTGGCTCTACACCACGGCCTCGGCCTATCGGCTCATCAAGAGCCGGCGAGTCGAAGAACACCGGCACATGATGACATACAGCTATGCCGCCTGCTTCGCGGCAGTCACGCTGAGACTCTGGATGCCCGTCCTGAGCTACGCTCTGGGGGACTTCATCACGGCCTACAGAATTGTCGCCTGGCTCTGCTGGCTCCCCAACCTGGGCGTGGCACACCTCATCTTGCGCAGACGGCTCCAGGAGCGCGAACTCGTGCCTTCGTGACGAGACCTCGGTTCCGCCGGGATGGAGCCGTCCCGGGTGGACTCGGTGTCCATGCCGTCGGCAGCGTTCTCACGCAGCAGGTTGAATGCCTTTCGGCTTCTACCGCTCCACAAAACCGAGAGCGTGCGAGCACCGAAGCTTGCGGACAGGTTTGTGTGCCCGAACGGTCGGGACCGCGAACGGGTCCGGCGTGTCGGATGGGGTGTGGGGCGCGCAGTCCCGAGGGCGAAGAGCGCAACAGGCTCCATCGCTCTGATGTGTCGGGTGAGCCGGAAAGCGTGGGCCGGGAGTATAGGGTGCCGCCCCGCTCCAGGGCGGATTCGGCTTCCTGCTCCCGGCGGCCGGGGCCGGGCGTCTCAGCGCGCGCGCCGGTAGTGCACGGCGATCGCGCCGCAGCGGAGCGGCTTCGCCGAGACCAGCTCGAGCCGTCGCGTGCTGGGCAGCCCGCTCTGGTACAGGGTCGGGCCGTGGCCGGCGATCCTGGGGTGGACGAGGAACCTGTACTCGTCGATCAGATCCAGCCGGTCCAGCTCGGTCGCGAGCTTGCCGCTACAGAGGAGCACGCCGGCCGGGGTCGCGTCCTTGAGCTTCTGCACGCCCGCGCGCAGGTCGCCGGCGATGTGGTGGCTGTTGGTCCACGGGAAGTCCTTTCGCGTCGACGACACCACGTACTTCGGCTTGGCCTCCAGCTTGACCGCCCACTCGCGCATCGCTGGCGGCGCCTCCGCGTCGCCGCGGGCGACCGCTGGCCAGTAGCTCTCCATCATCTCGTAGGTGACGCGGCCCCACAGCATCGCCCCGCCCTCGTCCATGAGGCGGGTGAAGAAGGCGTGTGTCTCGTCGTCGACGATTCCCTCCTGGTGGTCGACGCAGCCGTCCAGGGTGACGTTGATGATGAAGGTCAAGAGTCCCATGCGGCCGAGTCTAATCCCATGACCGGGTGAAGTCTGTGGGTTGGTCATGGAATTTCGCCCGGGCCTTCGGCACGGTGAATTGCCAGCGAATCTGGAGCCGGTGGCGGTTGGCCCACTCCTGCCATGCCTGCGTTTCACAGCGGAGCTTGTCGAGCGTGGGGATGCGCCGACGCCCCAAACACTGACGGGAGAGCAGGGAAATCTCCACCTCCGCCTGATTGAGCCAACTGCCGTGGACAGGCGTGTAGTGTGGAGTGAATCGACGCCAGCGCCGACGCCCTGCACGTACCCCGTACCGCACCGATTATTGAGACACCAGGGCATTTGGGATGGGCACAACCCCACGTGCACTTCGGCGACGCCGCGAGATGTTGGGCGACCGGCACCCCACGCGCCGCGCGGGCCATCGCATTCTCCTCGCGGTCGCCCCGCTCTCGGAGGAACGCCCATGCGCGCCGTGCTCCTGCTCTGCCTCATCCTTCCGCTGTCACTCGCCCAGGCCCAGGAACTCCAACTGCAGCCCTACGCCTTCCAGGCCCGCGACGGTCGCGGCGTCCAGGCCGAGCTGGGCACCGTCACCGTGCCCCTGCGCCACGCCCGCCCCGAGGGCCCGGGTCTGTCCCTGCGCTTCGTGCGCTTCAAGAGCACGAGCGCCTCGCCCGCGGCCCCCATCGTCTACCTGGCCGGTGGCCCGGGCGGCTCCGGTATCGAGGCCGCACGCGGCGTCCGCTTCGATCTGTTCCTTGCCCTGCGCGAGGTGGCCGACGTCATCGCGCTGGACCAACGCGGCACCGGCCAGTCCGACCCCCATCCCAATCTGGAGCAGCGCTGGGCCATCCCGCTCGAGCAGCGCATGGACGAGGCGCTGCTCACCACCACGGTGAAGAAGGCCGCCGCCGAGGCGAGCCGGACCTGGGCCACGGCCGGCGTGGATCTGGGCGCCTACACCACGGAGGAGAACGCCGACGACCTGGAGGCGCTGCGCAAGGCGCTGGGCGCGCCGAAGCTCAACCTCTGGGGCATCAGCTACGGCACCCACCTGGGCCTCGCCTACCTGCGGCGCCACGGACAGCGGGTGGACCACGTCATCCTCGCCGGCATCGAGGGGCCGGACGACACCTGGAAGCGGCCTGCCCATGCGGAGGCCCTGCTCGAGCGCTGGGAGGCCGTTCTGCGCGCCGAGGGCGAGCGCGGGCCGGGCCTGAAAGCGCGGCTGGCGAAGCTGTTGAGGTCGCTGAAGCGCGAGCCCCGCACCGTTGCGTTCACAGACCCGGCGAAGGGTGAGCGCCACACCTGGCGGGTCAGCCCCTTCGACCTTCAGTGCGCCACCTTCGAGTCCCTTCGAGACCCCGCCACCTTCCGGCGCTTCCTCACCCTGCTTCCGGCGCTGGAAGCCGGGGACTATGCGCCGATGGCGCCCTTCGCGCGCCAACTGCGTGAAGGGTGGCTGGCGCCCATGTCGCTCGCCATGGACGCGGCCTCCGGCGTGAGCCCGGCGCGATACGCCCTCATCAAGAGGGAGGCCGCGAAGGCACTGCTCGGTGGCAGCGCCAACCCGGGAGCCCTGCGGGCAGGGGATGTGCCCGGCGTGAGCGACCTGGGCGAGTCCTTCCGCGGTCCGCTGAAGTCCGCGGTGCCCGTGCTCCTCATCAGCGGCACCCTGGATGGGCGCACGAGTCCGGACAACGCGGAGGCCCTGCGCCCCGGGCTCTCCCGGACCGTCCACCTGGTGCTGGTGGGCGCGGGACACGACGGCCTTTTCCAGTCGGACTCGCGCATCCTCGAGCGCATGAAGGCCTTCCTGAAGGGCGAAGCGCTCCGCGATGAGCGGCTGGAGATCAAGGCGAAGCCCTGACGTCGAGCACTCGTCCGTGGCCGGGTCGGTGCAACGCTCCTGCACCGGCCGCACCTTGATGCCATTCGCGGCGTCTGTACCGAGCACCGGTAGCGACGGCGCCTACGCCTCCAGCCGCTTGCGCAGCGCGCTCAGTCGGCTGCGGCCCACCGGCAGTCGGGTGCCGTCCCGCAGCTCCACCGCGGTGCGCGAGCCCTCGGAGGCGACGAGCTCTCGGATGTCCGTCACGCGGACGAGATAGGAGCGGTGGACGCGGAGGAAGTCGGCGGGGAGCAGTTGCTCGAGCCGCTCCAGGCTCTTCTCGCTCAGCTCGGTGCCGCCTTCGCGCAGGACCAGCTCCGCGTAGTCTCCAGCGCCCTGGATGTACGCGACGGAGTCCAGTGGCACGAGGACCACGCCTCCGCCCTTTCTCACCGCGAGGGTGCGCAATGGAGTGGCCGCGCGGCTTCCCACGCGGGCGAGCGCGAGGGCGAGCCGCTCCGGCGTGTATGGCTTTGGCACGAAGTCCAGCACCCCCAACTCGAAGGCGCGCAGCGCCTGGTCGGTGTTCGCTGAGACCACCACCGTCTGGAATGCGCCCGTGGCCGCCTCCGCGAGCAGCGCGAAGCCGTCCTCGCCCGAGAGGTTCAGGTCCAGCAGCAGCACGTCCACGTCGCGCCCGGCCAGCAGCGCGCGCGCCTCGTCCAGACTCGCGCACACGCGCGGGGGCGGGGCGCCCGGCCCCAGTTGCTGCTCGCACAGCCGAGCGAGGCGGCGCGCCGCCAGCGGCTCGTCCTCCACGATGAGCAGCCTCACGCCGGCACCTCCACCCGCGTCATCCACCCATCCTGCGCGGGCCCGTCCTCGAGCCGCCACGCACCGGGGAAGGCCTCCTCCAGGCGCGCGCGCAGGTAGCGCGAGCCGGTGCCCTCACCGCCCCCTTGGCGCGTGCCCGTGCCCAGGGGGGCGAGGAAGACGTAGCGCCGCCGCGGCCGGGCGCCATCGGCAACGAGGCTGCTCTGGAGCCGGAAGGTGTGGGGCGAGATGTAGCGGTTGTGGCTGAAAGCGTTCTCCAGCAGCGTGTGCAGCAGGGCAGGGGGGACGGGGGCCTCGAGGTCTACGCCCTCGGTCTCGAGGTGGAAGGCCGTGCCCTGCCGGCAGCCCATGACGGCCAGGTGGGCGCGGCACAGCTCGAGCTCGCGGGCGAGCGGAATGGTGCGCTCACCCGAGACGGCGAGCAGGTGCCGGTACACCGAGCCCAGGGCCTCGATGAAGCGCACGGCTTGCGTGGGCTCCGTCTCCACCCACTCACTCAGCGCGCCCAGCGTGTTCATCAAGAAGTGCGGTTGCAGGCTGCGCTTGAGCAGCTCCAGTTGCAGACGCTCCGCGGCGCGCGTCGCGCTCTCCAGCCGTTCCTGCTGGCGGCGCTGCTGCTGGGCATGCACCGCCGTGAGGCAGAGCAGCAGCCCCCCAAAGGCGAGGAAGAAGCCGCGCTCGGAGAAGTCCCAGGGGGCCAGCATGTAGAGCGTCCCGGCGAAGCCGAGCCCCGCCAGCGCGCCCATGGCCCCCGGTTCCCCGCGGTGCCACGCGCGCACGGCGAGCGCCGTGGAGACGGCGAGCGAGGCCCCGAGCGCGATGCCGTTCTTGCCATCGAAGCCCGGAATGAAGACGAGTGAGAGCAGCCCCAGTCCGAGTCCCATCCACCGCAGCCAGCGGCGTGGCTCGCCGAAGGCCGCGTGCACGGTCGCCGGCAGCAGCGCCGTCACCGCCAGCACGGCCGCCGCCAGCAATCGCAGCCTCACGGCGTGCAGTGGGTAGGGGTAGTTGGCGAGCCCGCGCCACGCCTCCAGCAGCACGAGCGCCGTGGCGGCGAGGCACAGCACGCCGAGCAGCAGCGTTGCGAGCCCTCCGTGAGCGAGCCGCACGCGCGCGAGGTGGTAGAGCCCCATCAGCACCAATGCGCCCAGCGTGCAAAGGGCTGGCACCAGGCCGAGCATCCGCGCCCGGGCGAGGGACGCGGCCTCGCCCACCCGCAGGTAGTGGAGGGTGCCCACGGGCTGGAAGCCGAGCCGGTGCGCCGAGACGCGCATCGTCAGCACATGAGGGCCCGGCGCGCTGAGCTCGGGCGGGAGCGGGAGCAGGGCATCGACGCGTCCTGGTACCTCCTCCGCGGGTGTGCGCCCCACCTGACCGTTGCGCCCCAGGGGCCTGCCGTCCCACCAGGCCTCCCATGACCCGAGCACCGACAGGGCGAGGGCAGGCGTCGGGGCTCCGGCCTCACGCGGGGGCACCTCTACCTGCGTGCGCAGCCAGAAGGGGCCGGCCCCCTCATTCAACTCACGGCTCTCCACCGTCCGCCAGCCCGGCGCATCCCCAGCAAGCGCTACTGCCGCGGGGAAATCCTCCGTGTGCACCTGCACCTGTCCCTGTCGTGCGGAGGGCAGGGCGGCCGAGGCGGCGAGCGAGAGCGCGAGGCATCCCGCGAAGAGGGCGGACGACGTCATGGGCCTCAGCATACGCAGCGCGGCGCCGCCCCACGCGCACTCCGGCGACGCCGCGAGACGTTGGGCGACGCGCCCCCCCACGCGCATGCGTACCGTGCTCCTGCCCTCCCTCATCCTTCCGCTGTCGCGCCACCGCCGTTCGCGCAAGTCATCGACCCGCCGCAGGCGACGACCATCGCCGCGCCCAGCAGCACTCCGGAGTACCGCCTCATGGGGCTCCCCTCTGCTTCGTGTGGTGGATGGCTCAGTGGCAGTACAGCGTCGCGGGCGTCATGTTCACGGTGTCCACGTAGCAGGCGCGGCTGAGCGTGGACTCGTTACCCCAGGCGTCGCGGGCCGTGACCCCGAACGGCAGGTCGCTCTGGATCGTGGCCGTGCCGCCGATGTTCCACAGGTACTGATACGGAGCCTGGGTCAACGTGACGGAGAAGCCCGGGATCAGACCACCGAACAGCGCCACCGACTGCACGCCGCGCGGATCGCTCACCGTGCCCGCGGACACCAGGTACGAGCGGCCCGCGCCGTACACGCTGAAGTTGAACGTCGGCCCGGTGTTGTCCGCGATGACCGTCCGGGTCTCGGGGGTGCTGGAGGTGCCCTGGTTGTCCATGCACTGGAAAAGCAGGGTGTACGTGCCATCGGTGCGCGAGGTGGTGTCGATCACGAACTCGTAGGGCGCGGTGGTGTCGGACTGGAGAACGACGCCGTTCTCGCGCAGCTCGACGTGGTGGACGCCATTGAGGGCGTTGCAGGTGACGGTGAACCTGGGCTTCTTGGGCTGGGTGTCGTCGCGCGCGATCGAGGCGATCGCCGGCGGCGAGATCGCCTTGATGAAGGTGGTCTGGAAGCTGGCGGTGTTCCCGCAGCCGTCCGCCACGATGGCGTGGAACGCGTGGACGCCCTGGGCCATCTCGTCCCCGAACGTGAGCACCGAGCTGGGACCGGCCGGTGAGGCGACCAGGAGTCCGTCCACGTAGAGCCCGTACGGATACGTGAGGCCGCACGGGTCGGAGATATTCACGTTCAGGGTGACCACCACGCCGACCTGGGAGGTGCCGAGCGTCACGCTGGGCGGCGAGTGGTCCACGACGAGCGCGTGGGTGAGCGTCGTCACGTTTCCGAACCCGTCGTAGACCTTGAAGATCATCGGGTGCGTCCCCTCGGTCCACGTCGTGATGTCGTACGTCTGCTCGTAGGGAGGCGGATAGGACGGGCCGAAGTGGGTGCGGAACTCCGTGCCGTCGTAGATGTCGATGCCGCCGATCCCCGCGCTGTCGTTCGCGGTGATGGTGAACAGGGGCTGCTTCGGCGGGCCGCTCACGCTGAGCGACGCGGTGGGCGGCGTCCGGTCCAGCGTCACCGTCACGGTCTGCGACGCGGAGTTGTTCCAGTAATCCCAGGCGGTGAGCGTGACGGTGTGGCTGCCCGCCGAGAGGCCGGCGCCGGAGAAGCTCCGGTTGAAGTTCCAACCCCCCAGCACGATCGTCTGCGCGCCGCCATCGAGCGAGAGCCGCGACGGCGTGCGCCACTGGTAAGGCACCTCGGCGTCGGTGATGTTGCCGATGCATGAGATGTCCGGGCCGGCCTGCTTGCAGGTGAGCGACACCTGCGGCGGGTTGGTGTCCGGCGCGGTGCCGACGTTGATCGCGCCGAAGGCGGAGGCGACGGCGCGCAGCTTCGTGCCGCCGAAGGCGCCGTCCGCCGTCTCCGCGGCCGAGAGCATGGCGGTCCGGGCCTGCGCGTAGCTGGCGCCCGGCGAGAGCATCTCCACCGCGCGGGTCCAGAGCACGGCCGCCATCGAGGGGCCGATGCCGGTGAAGCCCTGGGGGACGAGGGGACACTGCCAGGGGCCGGGGGGCTGGCCTTGCGCCAGGGGCTGACAGCCGTACGCGAGGAGCAGGTACATCCGCGTGAGCGGTCCGCCCGCGTAGTGCGGGTCTTCCTCGCCGAGGGTGGGCGACCACTCGGTGAAGATCGGCGTGAGGATGTTGCGGCCGGGGAAGCCGGTGTCCTCGCCCATCGTCAGGCTGGCCTGCCGCAGCGGGGTCTGGTCGATCTCGTTCAGCGGGCGCACCTTCATGGTGTCGCGGCCCAGCTCGGTGAAGAAGCCGATGATGTCGGCCGTGCCCTCGTTGAGGCCGCCTTCCTCGGAGCGCTCGTACACGAGGAGCTCGGGGTTGCCGTACACCTCGCGGCCGAAGAAGTCGTGCGCCAGCTCGTGGGCCATCACGTCGGTCACGGCCAGCGGCTGCAGCGTCGTCATCCCCGGCTCCGCGGGATAGATGCGGTAGCCGATGTCGAGGCTCGGGGTCGTGTCATCCGGGTTGTAGGAGGCGTTGTTCCAGGGATAGTGGAGGTTGACCCGCATCGCCGGGAGCGCCTTGGTGCCGGTCCGCCCGAGGAAGTACTCGAACATGGTCGACGTCATGTTCACGGCCGCGAAGGCGTCGACCGCGGCGGTCTCGCCGTTCGCGCTGAGGATCGGCCACCCGATCACGTACTGCGCGCCGTCGCCGAAGTACGCGTCGGCGCTCGTGTACGGGAGGAAGGTGTAGCTCTTGTCCGCGTTCCGTCTCGTCGCGAAGTAGCGGTTGCCCCGCATGTCCTGGAGCTCCCACTGCCGGATGTCTTTGGCCGTCACGACGGAAGAGATCGCGGTGCCGGAGTAGTAGCCCTTCAGCGTCGCCTTGCCGTAGGTGAGGTCCAGCCGCATCGGCGCCAGCCGCACCTGCCCCGAGCGCGCATCCACCTGGGCGATCCATCGCTCAGGGGTCGGCCAGCGGGAGCCCGGTCCGCCGGTGGAGAGCGTCAGCCGGAAGATCGGCGTCAGCTCGGTGATCACGCGCTCGTAGTCCTCGGCGTTGGGCTTCGCGCGCGCCGGCGCGTCCGGCCTGAGCCGCAGCTCCTCGCGCGGGCGGAGCACCAGCTCCGCGTCCCGGACGATCGCCGCCGTCGGATCGGAGAGCTCCGCGAGCGCCGCCGCCTCCGCAGCGGCCCGGGTGATCCGGGCGCGGGTCTCGACCTTCTCCGCCGGCTCGAAGCGGATGTCGGTGAAACGGGTCTGGCCGTTCGCGGTCTTCGCCCCGAGGCCCCACACGGGGACGCCCTGGACGTGCAGTCGGTGGTACGTGTCGTCACCGTCCTTCATCGGGACGACCGCGGTGTCGCGCAGATCGAAGCCGCGCTGGGCGATCTGGCGCTCCACCTCGATGCGCGCCGACGTCTTCGCTGGGTCGCTTCCCGGCCCTCCGCACGCGACGAGCAGCGCTGCGCAGACCAGCACTCCGAAACACCGTTGCATGGATGTCCCCCTCTGTTCGATTTCGTCTACATGATACCGGCAGCCACTCGTATCATGAACGTGCGTTCTCGCCAGGCGCCGTCCGGCGTGGTGGCCCCAGAGGGTGCGGCCCTCAGCCGAGAGCTACTCCCACTGTTGGGCATGGGGCCTCGCGTGTCTGGCTCCGACCTGGGGGGCGTGCGAGAGTGCCCATCCCCGTTATGCGCCTGATGAACAAACTCTCCGTAGCCATTGCTGGAATGATGCTGGTGCTGGCCGCTTGCAAGACGACGGGCCCTGCACCCGCCCGCGATATCCCCGCGGCAATGAACCAGGCCGCGACGACCCTGCTGCAGTCACGACTGCTGCACGCAACGTCGATCGCAGTGGTCTATCGCGGCGAGGAGTTCATCCTGCATCGGGGTGAGCTGGAGACCGGCAAGTCCAATCCGCCCGATGATTCGACCCTCTATGAGATAGGGTCGGTCAGCAAGACCTTCGCCGGCCTGCTGTTGGCAAACGCTGTCCTCGAAGGCAAGGCGACCCTCGACGACCCGATACAAAAGTATCTGCCGTCCGCCTATCCGAACCTTCAGTCAGACGGCGAGCCGATCCGTCTGCGCCATCTGGTCACACACACCAGCGGCATGCCGGGGATGTTGCCACTGCAAGTGAATGAGGTGTTGAGGGACTTCACTGCGCATGCCACCCCGGCAAGGCTCAATGCCGCCTATGCGGACTACGGGCAGCCGCGGTTCTGGCAGGACCTGCACACCGTCAGCATCAAGGGCCCGCTCGGCAAGGACTATGCTTACTCGAGCGCCGGCACCGAGTTGGTCGCGCACACCCTCGAGAAGATCCACGGGGCTCCCTACGAGTCGTTGCTCTCGGAGTTCCTGGCGCGGGAAGCCGGGATGCACGACACGTGGCTGCGCCTGCGTGCCCAGGACGCCCACCGCCTGGCTCCTGGCTACCACAGCGACAACCCGGTCGGCACCACGCCGATGCCACTCCTGCCCTGGGGCGCGGCGGGAGCCTTGAAGGCGACGATGCCGGAGATGGTGAAGTACTTGCGCTTGCAGTTGAGCAACCATCCCGCGGTGACAGAGTCACACAAGCCGCTGGTGCGCTTCGCGGAGGACTTCAGCATTGGCTATTTCTGGAACATCGGCCAGAGCAGCCAGTTGGGCACCCACTACGTGCATCACGGCGGCGTGCCTCGCGCGCAATGCTATCTCTACGTCGTGCCGAAGTATCAGTTGGGGGTGTTCATCATCACCAACCAGAGCGGCGATGCGACCGCCAACGCCATGGAACGCGCGCTGGCGCCCCTCTTTGACAGCGTCGAATGAAGTCGCGCCATCGTCCACGAACCCGGGTAGGTTCTCCCTCCCTGTTCGCTGGAGTTCCGTCGATGCCACAAGCCATCCCGCGCTCGTCACTTCTGGACGCGCGTCCCAGCGTCTTCCTGCTCGCCGGAGCGTTCGTCACCGGCATGTTCCTCTTCGCCCAGGGCGGCTGCGGGCGTGACGAGTGCCAGGACGCCACCGACTGCCGTGAATACAAGGGACCGCCGGCTTCGAACACGGAGTGGGTCTGCGAGGACAATCGCTGTGAGCAGCATTCCGTCCAGGTGCCGCCCCCGGATTCCGGCACGGACGCGGGGACGCCCGACGCGGGGAGACCCGACTCGGGGAGACCCGACTCGGGGGCTCCCGACTCGGGTCCCACCACGGTGAGCGTGCAGGTGCTCGCGTTCAATGACTTCCACGGGCAGCTCGAGGAGCCCGCGGGCCAGATCCTGACGGGAGTGGCCCCCGACGGTGGAGCGGTGCGGGTGAAGGCGGGCGGCGTGACGTACTTCGCCCGGCACATCGCGGCCCTGCGGGCCACCAATCCGAACACGGTGGTGGTCGCGGCGGGAGACCTCATCGGCGCCTCCCCGCTGCTGTCGGGGCTCTTCCACGACGAGCCCACCGTCGAGGCGATGAACCTGATTGGCCTGGACCTGGTCGCGGTGGGCAACCACGAGTTCGACGAGGGCAGCACGGAGCTGTTGCGCATGCAGTCGGGCGGCTGCCACCCGGTGGATGGCTGCCTGGACGGGGATGGCTTCCCGGGCGCGACGTTCAAGTTCCTGGCGGCCAACGTGGCCACGGGCGTGGACCGCACGCTGTTCCCCCGCTACGACGTGCGTGAGTTCGAGGGCGTGAAGGTGGCCTTCATCGGCATGACGTTGGAGGCTACGCCGGAAAGCGTCATACCCACGGGCGTGGCGGGGCTCACCTTCAAGGACGAAGTGCAGACGGTGAACGCGCTGGTGCCGGAGCTGCGGCGGCAGGGCATCGAAGCCATCATCGTGGTGGTGCACCAGGGCGGAATTCCGACCTCGGGCTCGCTGGTGAACGACTGCAAGGGCGCGGGTGCGGACGGCCTCATCTCAGGTGCCATCGTGGGCGTGGCCAAGGGCCTCAACGACGCGGTGGATGTCATCGTCAGCGGCCACACGCATCAGGCCTACAACTGCGTCATCGATGGCAAGGTCGTCACGAGCGCCTCGTCGATGGGGCAGCTCGTCACGGACATCGACCTGACGTTGAGCAAGGCGACGGGCGACGTCGTGGAGGCGCGAGCGAACAACGTCATCGTCACTCGCGACGTGCAGGAGGACGGCGCGGTGAAGGAGCTGGTGACGAAGTACCAGGAGCTCGTCACGCCGAGGGCCAACCGGGTCATCGGCTGGGTGTCGCAGACGCTCAGGACACAGTCGGACTCCGTGGGCCAGTCCACCCTGGGCCTCGTCATCGCGGACTCGCATCTGGAGGCGACGAAGCCCGCGAACCTGGGTGGGGCGCAGGTGGCCTTCATGAACCCGGGCGGCATGCGCGCGGACATCGCCCAGGGCGAGGTCACCTACGGCGAGGCCTTCACCACGCAGCCGTTCGGCAACAGCCTGGTCACCCTGACGCTGACGGGCGCGCAAATCGAGCAACTGCTGGAGTGGCAGTGGCGGCCGTCGGGAGCCACCCTCATGCTGCTTCCGTCGGCGGGCTTCACCTATGCGTTCAGCGCGTCAGCGCCCGTCGGAAGCCGCGTCGACCCGGCGTCCATCCGGATCAACGGCGTGACGGTGGACCCGGCGGCGAACTACCGCGTCACCGCGAACAACTACCTCGCGAGTGGGGGTGATGGCTTCCAGGTGTTCGCCGAGGGGACGAACCGGCTGGGTGGCGCCGTGGACAACGACGCGCTGGAGGCCTACCTGAAGGCACACAGCACCCAGGCGAGCCCCTTGCCCGCCCCCGCGCTCAATCGCATCACCCTGCTGCCCTAGCAGGCTGTTGAGGAACCCCTCCGAGGGATCGACACCCCGCACCGAGGCGTGGTGTCCTCCGCGTCACGGAGGGAGTGATGCTCGGACGGCCCAAGCAGCAGACGGCACTCTTCAGCTTGAGGACGCCGGGAGACCGGGTCCCCGCGGGCCATCCGCTGCGCAGGGTGAAGGACATGGCGGACGCCGCGCTGGCGGCGCTCTCGCCGACGTTTGACGCGATGTACAGCGGCATCGGCCGCCCGAGCATCCCGCCGGAGCAGTTGCTGAAGTCCTGCCTGCTCATGGCGTTCTACTCGGTGAGAAGCGAGCGGCTCTTCTGCGAGCAGCTCGACTACAACCTCCTCTTCCGATGGTTCCTCGACATGGGGATGGAGGACGCCTCCTTCGACCACAGCACCTTCTCGCAGAACCGGGACCGGCTCTTGGAGCATGACGTCGCCCGGAGGTTCTTCCTGGCGGTCATGAGCCAGGCGCAAAGCGCGGGGCTTACCAGCAGCGAGCACTTCAGCGTGGATGGCAGCCTGATTGAGGCCTGGGCGTCCCTGAAGTCGTTCCGCCCGAAGGACGAGAAGGACGAGAAGAAGGAGCCGCCCGACGACAAGGGCAACCCGACGGTGAACTTCCACGGGCAGAAGAGGGGCAATGCGACGCACGCCTCGACGACGGACCCGGAGGCACGGCTTGCTCGCAAGGGCGACGGCAAGGAGGCGCGGCTGGCCTACAGCCTCAATGGCGTCATGGAGAATCGCAACGGGCTGCTCGTAGACCTCGCGGTGATGCCGGCGGATGGCTTCGCCGAGCGCGACGCGGCCGTGATGATGCTCGAGGGGCTGAAGTCCCGGAACGCGCGCGCTTCCGTGGGCGCGGACGGAACTGGCGGCCTACCTGGTGGGCGCCGCGTACAACCTGGTGCGGATGGCGCGGCTGACTGCCGCATAGGCGCCCTTCGCCCTCTGCCTCCCCCCGGATGACAAGGTTGAGAACGGAGGGCACGAGAAGCCCGGACTCATACCTGCAAACCGGGCTTCTTCAACAGCCTGCTATACCGACTCTTCCGCGAGTGGAACCAGGTGATGATGACCAACGCGAAGTGCAGCATCGCGACGTAGGTGTCCTCTCGCTTCTCCCAGCGCACCAGCAGACGTCGGAAGCGATTGCGCCAGGAGAGGTTCTGGCCGGTCGCCTGTTGAACCTCCTGATGGATGCACTGCGGCATCAGGTCCACCGGTAACGGCACCGCCACTGCGTGACTGGGTATTCCTCGGTGAAGAGGCCCCCGACACGATAGCTCCGGCGGCTGCCATCTCGGCACTCGTTCCTCATTAGCGAGCGACCGCGACTTCGCGGGCCAGTGCGACGAACGCCGTGTGGGCGGCCGAGGCATTGCGCCGCCCGGGATAGTAGAGGCAGAGCCGAGCGAGCTCCGGTGTCCAGTCATCGAGCACGCGAACGAGGCGTCCCGCTTCCATGTCGCCGCGCACGTCCGGCTCCATGAAGAAGCCGAGTCCGATGCCCTCCATGACTGCGATCCGCGAGAGGCTGGCCTCGTCCAGCGTGATGGGCCCTGTCACATCGATCAGGGCCGTCTGCCCCCGCTTACGGAACTCCCACCGGAAGAGGCTGCCGTTCGGCAAGCGCACCCGGATACACCGATGACGGAAGAGGTCCGATGGGACGCGAGGCCGACCGTGCTTCTTCAGGTACGCTGGCGAAGCGACGACGGCATGGCGTTGGGGCGCTCCCAGCGGAATGGCGATCATGTCGGTTGGCACGAGGTTCGCCATCCGCACGCCGAAGTCGAACCCCTCGGCGACGACGTCGACCAGCCGGCCTTCGGTCACGACGTCGACATGCACGTCCGGATGGCGGCGGAGGTACTCCAGCACCAGGGGCGCGAGGATCTCGCGCGCCGCTGTCGCGAAGGTGTTGATGCGCAGCATGCCAGACGGCTTTGCCTGCTGGGAGCGCGCCGCGTCCATCGCGCCGCGGATGTCCTCGAGTCCCGGAGCCACCTGTTCGACGAACACCCTGCCGGCGTCGGTCAGCGAGACGCTGCGCGTCGTGCGGTTGAAGAGGCGGACGCCAAGATGTGCTTCGAGCTTCGCGATCGCGCTGCTCATCGCCGTCGTCGACATCCCGAGATCGAGGGCAGCGCCGCGAAACGAGCTCCTGCGAGCGACGGCGAGGACGGCGTCGAGGTCATTCAGTCCGGGTTGATACATCGATAGTCCTGTAGGTCGGGATGCCGCATCCTATTTTGTCCCTATTGAGAGGGCAATCGTGCGGGCTTACGTCTTGGGTCATGACCATGCACCCATCGATTCGAGCCTATTTCGAAGCGGACAGTGCCACGCCGCTCCACGCCTTCGCGCCCGATGCCGTTGTCGAGGATGAGGG
Source organism: Corallococcus sp. AS-1-12 (assembly GCF_020036995.1). Taxonomy (NCBI): domain Bacteria; kingdom Pseudomonadati; phylum Myxococcota; class Myxococcia; order Myxococcales; family Myxococcaceae; genus Corallococcus; species Corallococcus sp. AS-1-12. The sequence continues at coordinate 72,819 of NZ_JAIQDD010000037.1, forward strand.
ACATCGGCATGTCGGGCATGTGGCCATCGACGAATGGTGGCGTGACTCCCAGGAGAAGTATCAGGCCGTCGCGCAGCCCCTCGAGGTGAACGCGAAGGACGATGCCTGCGAGGTTCGCGCGAAGGTGACAGGCCAGTTTCCCGGCAGTCCCATCACGCTCACGTTTGCGTTCCGGATGAAGGGCGATCGGATCGCGGCTTTGAGCATCGGCCCGTGAGCCGTGATGCCCATTTCAACCCTGCAGAAGGAGATGACGTGATGAGAGAGCTAGAGGGTAGGCGTGCGCTCGTGACGGGCGGAACGAAGGGCATTGGCAAGGCGGTGGTCGCATGGCTGCGCGCGGCCGGCGCGACGGTGCTGACGACCGCGCGGGAGGGAGCGGGTGAGGGCTTCATCGCCGCTGATGTCGCCACGGCCGAGGGCTGTGCGCGCGTTGTGGAGGCCGCCGGAGCAGTGGACATCCTGGTCCACGTCGTAGGTGGAACGTCGGCGCCGGCGGGCGGCTTCTCCGTCCTCGACGACGACGCGTGGCAGAAGACGCTCGACCTGAACCTGATGGCGGCGGTGCGTCTCGACCGGGCACTGGTTCCCGGAATGCTCAAGCGCCGGACCGGCGCGGTCGTGCACGTGACGTCGATCCAGCGGCAGATGCCGCTTCATGAAGCGACGACCGCGTACGCCTCGGCCAAGGCCGCGCTGTCGAACTACAGCAAGGCCCTCTCGAAGGAGGTCGCGCCGCAGGGCGTGCGCGTGAATCGCGTGTCACCGGGCTGGGTCGAGACCGAGGCCTCCGTCGGGTTCATGAGCGAGATCGCGGCGAAGAACGGCACCGACGAGGCGGGAGCGAAGGAAATCGTGATGCGCTCGCTCGGCGGGATTCCGCTCGGGCGTCCCGCGCGCCCAGCCGAGGTCGCCGAGTTGATCGGGTTTCTCGTCTCGGACCGCGCGAGCGCGATCACCGGGGCGGAGTACGTGATTGACGGCGGGACGGTGCCCGTGAGCTAGGCCCTCGCGGAGGTAGGAGAAGACAAGCGCCACCTGCGCCGAGACGAAGTGTCGCATCGCGACGCAGGTGTCCTCTCGCTTTTCCGAGTGCACCCGCAGGCGCCTGAAGCGGTTGAGTCAGGAAGGGGGCCGCTCGCGGACGGGCCTGAAGGCATACCCCAGGTCGGCGCACGAAGTTCGGCCGGGGCCTTCGGCCTGGAATGGGCTCAAGTCGCGACCACGAGGCCGAGGGACACGAATGGCACAAGCCCTTCGCCTTCAACGCGCCCCACGGCATCCCCGTGCGCAGCGCCCGAGGGACTCCCTCCAGGGCGTGCCGGTCGGGCACGCGTGGGGGGCAGTCCAGTGGGTGCTCCGGCCGGGCCGGCGGCAGCGGTTCGATGCGTCGCCACAACGCTTCTGGCACCCGCCAGTCGTCGTCCTCGAGAAGTTCGTGATGCAGGGCGTTCGACGGGACCTACTTCGCGGCGCGCTGACGATGCTTCTCGCGCGCCGCGAGCACCTTGGGCGTGTTCGTCGCGATCCACCGGCCGAGCGCGTCGAGGTGCTCCGCGAGCCCGCTGCCCAATGGCGTCAATGAGTAATCCACGCGCGGAGGCACCTCTCCGTGGTCACGCCGCGCGACGAAGCCGTCCTCCTCCAGTGTACGGAGCGTCAGGGCGAGCATGCGCTCGCTGACGCCGCCCACGCGACGCCGCAGCTCGGCGTAGCGGTAGGTGCGCTCGGCGAGCGCGAGCATGATGAGCATGCCCCACTTGGACACGACGTGGTCGAGCACGTCCCGCCCGGGGCAGTCGGGTGCGTAGGACTCCTTGAGAAGATCGCCAGGCTTCGCCATCCCTGATGCACTAACATAAATGTGCGTACTTCCCAAAAGAGAGTGTGCGGTGTTACGGGTTGGAAATGGCGAAGCTCCTCATCCTCGGTGGCAGCGGTCGGACGGGCCTGCACCTCCTCGAACAGGCCGCGCAGCGCGGGCACAAAGTCCGTGCGCTCGTACGCAAGCCCGAGGCCTTGGAAGCTCCGCCCGGGGTCGAGCTGGTGAAGGGCACGCCGGAGAGAATCGAGGACCTGCGCGATGCGATGAAGGGGACCGAAGCGGTCATCGTCGCCCACAACAACTCGCGCGCGTCCGACAACCCCTGGGCGAAGCAGCTCAACTCGCCGCGGTTCATGACGGACACGGCGCGAAACATCCTCGCCGTGATGGGCGAGCAGCACGTGAAGCGCGCCGTCTTCATCTCCGCGATTGGCGCCGGTGACTCGTGGCCGACCGTCTCGTGGCTCTTCCGGGCGTTCATCAAGCTGAGCAACATCAAGATTGGCTACGCCGACCACGATGGCGTCGACGCGCTCGTGCGCAAGAGCGACACCGACTGGACGTTGGTGCGCGCCGTCGGCCTGAACGACAAACCCGCAGGCGCGCTCGGCCCGCTGCACACCACCGAGGTCGGGGGGGCGAAGCCCGGAACGCTGAACGTGACGCGCGCCGAAGTGGCGACCTTCTGCCTCGACTGCGTCGACAAGCACGAGTGGGTCCACCGCGCGCCCATCATCTGGAATGGCAAGAAGTGAGCGCGACGTCCGGCAACGGCTGGCTGCTCGTGGGCCATGAGAGCCGCCGCCCACGGACGCTACGCGCCGAGCTCGCGCAGCGTGAAGGAGACCGCGATGGAAGCTGAGACCGAGACCCAGGAAGCCCCGAAGCCGGACGCGTCCTCAGAGCTGAAGCCCGTCGAGCCCGTGGTCACGCCGCGGCTCGTCGTGCTCACCACCGACGCCGCCGTGGGCGTCTGCAACCTCGACGGAGAATGCTCATGACCAGGCCGCTCACCATCGACGTGTGGAGCGATGTGATGTGCCCGTTCTGCTACATGGGCGACGCGCTCCTCGCGAAGGCGCTGGACACGTTCCCGCACAAGGAGCAGGTCGAGGTCCGCTACCGCAGCTACCAGCTCATGCCGGGACTGCCGGTGGACAGCGATATGAATGCGACCGAGATCCTCGTGAAGGCGAAGGGCATCCCGCGCGCGCAGGCCATCGCGATGAACAAGCAGGTCGAGGCGCGCGCCGCCGAGGTCGGGCTCGAGTACCACCTCGACCAGGCGCTGGTCGTGAACACGCGCTCGGCGCAGCGGCTCTCGCAGTTCGCGCTGGCCGAGGGCCGGCAGCACGCCTTCATGCAGCGGCTCTTCCGCGCCTACTTCACGGAGGGCAAGAACGTCGGCAAGTACGACGTGCTCGCCGACCTCGCCGCCGAGGTCGGGCTCGACAGGGCGCGCGCGCTCGAGGTGCTGGAGCGCGGCGGCTTCGACTCCGAGGTCGCCGCCGACCAGAGTCAGGCGAACGCGATCGGCATCCAGGGCGTCCCGTTCTTCGTCCTCGACGGAAAGTACGTGGTCTCGGGCGCGCAGCCCGTCGAGGCGTTCCGCAAGGCGCTCGACACGGCGTGGGGCGCGGGCCGTGGATAGCCGCGCCTGGAACCGATTTTGGTAGGGAAGAAGGACGACGGCCGGCGGGTGTCAGAAGCGTTGCGTCGAACCGCTGCCGCCGGCCCGGCGGGAGCACCCTCTGGGCTCCCACCATCCACGCGTGCCCGACCGACACGCCCTGGAGGGAATCCCTCGGGTGCTGCGCACGGGGATGCCGTGGGGCGTGTTGAATGCGACGGCCTTGTGCCATCCGTCCCCCTCGGCCTCGTGGTCGCGGATTGAGTCCATCGCAGTCCGAAGGCCCCGGCCGAACTTCGTGCGCCGACCTGGGGTATGCCTTCAGGCCCGTCCGCGAGCGGCCCCACTCCTGGCTCAACCGCTTCAGGCGCCTGCTGGTGCGGCGGGGGAGAGGGGCGAGCTCGGCCTCTTCAGCATCACGAAGCCCGTGAAAAGCAAAATGGCCCTGCCGGGTTAGTACTACTTGATCAGATGTGTGACGGTCCTCGAGGAGGAGCGCGAGCGCCGAGTCTGCGGAGGCACAGCGGGCAGTGGCCGATGCGACGCAGCAGCAGATGCTGAAGCCGCCGACGCACCTGGGGCAGCGTCCAGGGAATCCTCCTCCGGGGGGAAAAGCGCTCGACGGAGCGCGAGGAAGCCATGGGCCACCATGCAAAGCGTGGCGTGGTGGTGAAAGCCTCTCCAGGTGCGGCCCTCGAAGTGGTCCAGGCCGACTTCGCCCTTCATCTCCTGGTAGTCGCGCTCGACGCGCCAGCGCAGCTTCGCCAGGGTGACGAGGCGTTTGAGAGGCGTGTCTTCCGGCAGAGATGAGAGGTAGTACTTCGTTGGCGCGGCCTCGCCTGGCGGCCACTCGCACAAGAGCCACTCGGGAGCGCCGGGCGCCTTGCGCACGACATGGCCTTCGGCAACCTGGATTCGCACCGCGGCGAAAGTGGAGGACTGTGTGCCGCGGCTACCCTCGCGCCAGCTGATGCGGCGGTACTCCTCCTCGGGTAACTGGCGCGCCAGCTCTTCAATCGTCCAGGGCTGCACGCCGCTGTCGTCGACGAAGCGTGTCCGGGGGCGTCCGTACGCGCCCGCCTTCTTCACCGGCAGGTGCGGCGTCGCACCCGGAGGCCACACCTTGTGCTGCCCTGGCACAGCGACGAGGTAGGGCAGGCCACGAGCCGTGAGGCCTTCGCGAAACTCCCGGCAGTTGCCATACCCCGCATCCGCCAGGACGACGTGCTTGCGCACGCCCCACTTCAGCGCGTCATCCAACTGCGACAGCGCCAATTCCCATTTTCGCGTGGCACCCACCTCCTCGGGAACTCCGGCCGCCTTGCGCCGCGCCTTGTCCGTCACCCACTCCTCGGGCAGGTACAACCGCATGCCAATGCACCCACTGCCGCGTGCCCCAGCCAGGTGCAGACTGACAGCCACCTGGCAGTTGTCCGTGCGCCCCAGCGTCCCCGAGTACTGACGGGCGACTCCCACCGAGTGCTTCCCCTTCTTCGGAAAGCCCGTGTCGTCCACCACCAGTGCTTCCACCTCCGGCAGCCGCTCTTCCAGCTTCCGCGCCAGTCGCTCCCTCAGCGCCTCGTCGCTCCACGTCCCTTGCGAGACGCACTGCTGCAGTCGCTGGCGCATTGCCTCGACTTTCCCGGCGTCCTCCACCAGCCGGGCCGCCATCGGCTCGATGCTCTTGCGCTCCCCATCCAGCAGCAGGCCCGTGACGTAGGCCTCCATGGCGCGCCGCCTCTCCAGTCGCCCCATGCCGGCGACCATCTCTTCAAGATAGGCGCCCAGCGCCTCATCCAGCTTCTTGAGCTGCGCGGGTGTCATCCCAACCGTAGATCACACAGGGCACCTGGATTCAAGTGACCGGGTAGTATTAGCGACTTGAACGTCCGTCCGGAAAGAGATTCTCCCACTCAGCAGCGAGGAATTGATGCAGTGATGCCGCCGCCGTATAGGCAGCATAAGGCTGCCACGCATCGCTTTTGTTGTTGTCGGCGAAGTCGCATACTGACTTGAAGGCTAGGTACGGAATTTCAGGGGAGACCGTGTCGCGACAGGCGCAATGCACTGCGTATGCTTCCATTTCGAGGCCGATAAGCTTGCGCCAATGCAGCTCAATGTCGTCAACCACCTTGCGGGTAGCGACGACATTGGGGCCCGAGGCGAGCGGGCCAATGACTAATTTGGGTGGCCGCTCAGGCTTGAGGCCAGCCCAATTGCGCCAGACATCATACAGCCCGCGACCGTTGGCTTGCCACTCCTTTAGTAAGGACAAGAGTCGCGAATTGATATGGGCTGGATTGGGGTCCGGGCTGAATGCGAGCTTCTCTCCGTCATCGGTGAGCTTTCCCGAGGTGTAGTCAAATGTAATGTTTGGCGAGAGTACGTCACCAAAGCCTCCGGAGTCCACGCGGGACCCGGCTGCAATGCCTACCATTGCAACGAGCCGAGGCTTGAAGCGGAGGATCATTTTTGTGGCCAGCGCGGCAGAGGCAGGAGCGCCCATGTGGTTGGGTGCAGCCGCGATCACCTGTAGGCGTGTGCCCGCTGTGGTCGTGTAGCCACCTTGATGGTAGGCCTGTGGGTCGCTGGTATTGCCAGGAAGCTTCTTCCATGCCTCTTCACCTGTCTTGAGCACCTTCTCGAGTTCCGGTACACGCAAGGCACAGATGATAGCTACGTCGAACGGTGGCTCTTGGGTGGACATGTTTGGCTCACCTTTTTCCGCATTCAGAAATGATGTGAATTGTTGGGGGGCGAATTGGCTCGTGGATGAGCGAGGTGAGGTCGCGGAATCGGCCTGCGTGTATAGATCAACTCGTTTGAGCAGAGCACCGATCCCATAGTGTGCCTTGCTGAGTGCTTCAAGAAGCTGTTTGCCTGAATAATGGTGGACGGCACTGGGCCGAACCAGCGCGGTCCTTAGTTGATTCAATATCTCTTGCGCAAAGGGGGAAATATTGGGCGAGAGATTTTCAAAGGCATGCGAGGCATTCTGAGTCCATGATTGAGTAAGTCGAAGGGAGTCGTCGAATTCAAGCTCCGACTCGATGGGCATTCGGAGGATTCTTTCGAGCTGCTCCTCGATACTTTTTATTTGGTGGCGCGCATCCTCAGTCTTGCTTGCGGGAGTATGAGGCGTGGCGGGCGTCTCTGATGCAGGTAGTGGAACAGACGTCTTGCTTGGGCTCGCTAAATCGACGTTGTCCATTCGGACTAGGCGTGGTGGAACGATCTGGAAAATGATGCCCGCTTTGCCTAGTAGTTGGTTGACGACGTGGTGAGATGGAACGATGTGGCCACTTGCGCGGAGATCCTCAATAGCCATCCAGAGCTTGTCCACGAATCCAGGGGCATTACCGATTGACCGGCGAAGTGCCCGGCCCATGTCCGTCTCAGCCCAGGACGCGTCACTACTCATTCCAGGGTTTCCAAATCGGCGCTTGACTGTTTCGTACACCTCTTGGGGATCGTCAGATGAGCCAACGATCTCTTCGACAAGGCGCTCGACCGCCGATACCGCCTCGTTTGGCACAGGAAATACTCCATCGGAGAAGCGCCAGTCGCTCGGATAGTTCAGGGGCATACGAGCCAATCCTACCGCGTTCGCCACGGGGGTAGCCCCCCATTTCGAACGGACAAGTTACTAACGCATGGGACCAAGCTAGGATTGGACGCGAAAGCACTCGAGGGGAAGTCAACCTGCCGGTCTGTCCGGAACATCGGCGGCGATTCGGCGCCGATTGGCCGCTCCCGTTCTTGTCTCCCGCCGCCTCTGTGGGCGGAGCCGAGCCGACCGCGGCAGATTGCTGATGGTTCAGCTCGCGACCACCCGGTACTCGGCTCCTCGTCCCGGCTGGGTAAGGAGGGCTTCGACCTGGACACTAAATACCCAACGGGCCCAACCGGGCGCGATGCACAAAGCCACCTTCGCCGTGTCGTCTGCTGGCGGAGAAGGGGGAGCTGTGGGACGCCCTGGGCCTGTGTCCACTGCGTTCGCCGTTGCCGCCTACCTCTTCTGGGGGATTGCCGCCAGCCGCGCTCCCAACGCCTACTGCTGTCGGAGGTGGCCCCATGCGGATGCGACTGACGCGGGATGTGGAGCAGGAGGACGACGGCCGGCGGGAGCTGACGGTGGAGGTCTTCATCCCTGAGCGGCGAAAGCGGCGTCGCTGAGCTCCAGCCCGCGGGCGCTAAGTGGTGCGTGCGCTGGCTGAGTGGAACGGCGGACCTCAACCGCCAGGGCAACGGCACGGCCACGGTGCGGGTGACGGCGCCGGGGCTGTAACGCGTGCGGAGCGTCGCGAGTGCCCGGTGCTCCCTGGACGCCTATGTCGAGGTGACGGAACAGGATGGTTGTCGCTACCCGCTACGACAAGATGGCGGCCAGCTACCTCGCCGTCCTGCACGTCGCAGCCATGCTTCTCTGGCTGAGTTAATCAGGGACAGCCCCCAGTCCCCTTCAAGGTTCGGGACCGCTGGGCATTCTACGCACTTGCCGAGCGCAACGAAGGCTGGGCGCGCTACCCTTGCGGACATGACGCTGGCGACGTGCGGCCCGAAGGCCAGTTCACCGCCAAGCTGTGGCTGAAATACTGCGCCATGATGCCGCCCTACACGGACAAGATGCAGAAGCTTCTAACAAAGGAATGGACGGGGCCCTATTACTACACGGTCACTTCCCTCGGGCTCCCGGCGATTCTCCGAGGAGAAGCTTCCTCGGGCTAGGTCCGAAGTGACCATGTAGTACTATACGGCCGCCACAGAACCTGAACGTTCACCGACTGACTAACGCGGCGCTCCGCACATCACCGACGCCGTCGGGACTCGCCTCGTTCGACCTACAAACGCCGCCACATGTCCATCACACGCGATAACCATTACGTCCCGATCTGGTACCAGCGCGGCTTTCTCGAGACGGGTTGCACCCAGCTCGCGTATCGTGACCTTCGGCCGAAAGCCCATCATCTGCCAGATGGGAGTCTCAAGCCCGGCCGTTCCCGCTTCAAATCCTCGCCCAAGCAATGCTTTGTCCAGCGCGACTTATACACGACAGCATTCGGCGACCTATTGAACGACGAAATTGAACGGCGGCTCTTCGGTCGGATAGACGCCGACGGCGCTCCGGCGATTAAGGCGCTCATCGGGGAGGACCCGAGTGCATGGCACACGCACTTCGAGATGATGTTCCGCTTCATCGACATTCAGAAGTTGCGGACGCCCAAGGGGCTCGACTGGCTGAAGATGAGCTACCCTCGCCTATCCCAGAACGAGTTGATGATGGAGATGCAGGGCATCCAGGCGATGCACTGCACAATCTGGATGGAGGGCGTGCGCGAGATCGTGTCTGCTGCGGATTCGGAAGTGAAGTTCATCATCAGCGACCACCCCGTTACCATCTACAACTATGGTGTGCCGCCGACTGCCGCCGGCTGTCGCTACCCGCTCGAACCATCGATTGCGCTCAAGGGCTCGCAGACGATCTACCCCCTCGATCGTGACCATTGCCTTATCCTCACCAACCTGGAATACGCGAAGGACAAGAACGCTGCGCCGCTTGAGAAGCGCACCTTCGCGCGGAACTTCCGCACCTCGTTCACGAGGACGGACACGTTCGTACGGACGCGCCGGCTCAGCGCAGATGATGTCCGCCGAATCAACCGCGTGATCAAGGCGCGCGCTCACCGCTATGTCGCCGCAGGTCGCGAGGAGTGGCTGGACCCCGAGGTGGGCGACGTGACTCCATGGGATTCACTGAGGGAGGTGCTCCGCCCTCCCCAAGAGGCTCTCTGCCGCTTCGGCGGCGATCTCTTCGCCGGCTTCGAGGACGGGCGCGTCTACTACCAGGACGCGTTCGGTCGTACCGAGAAGGAGGCTGATTTCCTCAAGAAACCGCCGCCGAAGGTCGATCTGTCTCCTCGTGACGTCTGTGGTTGCGGCTCAGGCAAGTTGTTTGGCATCTGCTGCCAGCCATTGCCGCAGCAGCTCCGGCCAATTTGGACCGAGCGCGGGATTCGCGAGCGCAACCTTATGCTTTATCGAGGGATCGAGGGAATACTTGGGCTCGGCAAGGCGCCAGATTGGCTGGAAGTGAGGCGCGCCCTTTCGGATGAGCAGATCCGCGATGTTCACAGCCTCTACCGAGCGCTGTGGCCGATCGAGACCGACATCCTGCAGCTCCTGCCGAAACCCGACGGCCGACCGCGCGCGGTCTACACCGGGCTTCTACATCCCATGGCTATCATGGAGTTTGCCTTTGGTTCGGCGCTCTACTTCGGTGAACTCATCATCGAGAGCCCGTTCCTCCACGCGGCGAACATGCGCCCAGAGTTCAGCCCGATCGAAAATCCCCGCAGATACCATCAGGAATTCATCAAGACCGTGTTCCTGTTCCTGAAGCTGATGCCGTTGGTCGAGGCGGGTTACGTCAATCTGATTCCTAATCCGACGGTGTTCGACATCTACCTGCACCAGCAGATGATGCAGATGGCGAATGTGCGGTCGGCCGGCAGTCGCATCTCCCCGGCCGAAGATAAGCGCGCGATGCGGTTGATGGACCAGGACTGTCGCCGCAGCCTGATGTCGATGCCCGAGGAATACCACCTTGCGCAGTTACGAAAGATGTCGCCAAAATTGGACGCCTACGGCCGCGACGCAGCCATCGCTGGCTTCCGGCGACTTCGGGAGCTCGACCCATTAGCGGCGGTGCAGGACGGACTGATGGATGGGGGAAAAGATAGCGGCCAGTACAGCAGTTTTAGGATGGCGCCGAACTTTGAGATGGCCCTCTATCTCGCCCAGGCCACGGGCGCCTCGATCGTCACCGACTCACCGCACCGCTGGAAGGAAGTTCAACTGGCCGTGCTGCGCCAGGGTGGCTGCCAGCCCCCTGAGGTCGCCGAGTTCGCCCGCGCTCTTGCCGCGACGCCGCTTGGGTTCGTTAATGAATTCGAGGACTATATGCGCGTCTCGGCGACGGGCGCTTACGAAGGTTACGGGCCGCTGTTCCGCGACGTGTTCAACTGTCTCTCCGAACTGGGCCGTCAGGGCGCGAAGCCCAACAGGGATGCCCAGCTTGCTAGTCGGCTGGAGCACCTCAACCGCGAGGCGCAAAGGCAGATGAGGCAGACCGTCCCCTCCTTTACTCAGGGCGTGGTGCGCGGCATCTTTCCCACTCACGGCATCCAGCACAACAACGTCAACCGGCTGCTGCTGATGTCCAGCTCTGAGCACCACCTGCCCAGTGTGCCGATGGCCTTCTTCATCGAGCCGGCGCCCGACCAGAAGGCGTAGACGAGGCTGCGCAGCCCGATGTCGTTTGCCATTTGGTATTCGTCCGGCCAACGACGTGCCGAGAGGCGTTGAGTGAGGCGTCGGCGCGGTGGAGCGCCAGGCGCGCGGATACCTCATACGCCAGCGCCACGGGCCCTGGCTGTCTCTCGCCCGCTGGCAGTACGTCTCGAAGCGCTCCATGTGGCGATGGGTGCGGCCGGCGTCGTAGGGCGTCCTCTTGGTAGAGCTGCGCTGGCGTAGGGCGCTCCAAGATTCGTTTCTTGAGCGGACCAGCTCCCCACCATCGAAACCGGGCGTCGCGGTAACCAGCAGGTGGCAAGTACCACTTAGTCGGTTGTTGAAGCCGCCGGTCGATCATGATCTACGGTCGCGATGGACCGGCGGACGCTGAAGCG
>NZ_JAIQDD010000038.1:0-65245 GCF_020036995.1 Corallococcus sp. AS-1-12
TGGTACTCCGCGGGAAACCGCGTGGGAGAGTAGGTCGCTGCCGGATTCTTTTTGAAAGCCCCTGGTGCCGCAAGGCGTCGGGGGCTTTGTCTTTGCGGGCTTTGCCTCCGCTGGCTTGCGCGGGGTTCGCGCTCGCGGATGGCTGTCTTTGTGGATCAGCCCAGCAGGCGCACCGCGAGAAAGACTGGCAGGGCCACGTAATAGAGCGCCCGGCAGGTCCACTCCGCGCCGATGCGGACGTTGCGTGTCCACCGTGGGCCCAGCCACGCGGCGCCGAAGCAGAACGCTTCAGCGAAGGCCCTCCAGAAACAGCCAAACAACAGCAGGGCCAGGAACACCGGCAGCCAGGTGCGCGCGAAGGACGTGAGGTACGCCGTCCAACCGTACATCTGGAGCTCTCCGAACGGACCTCCGAAGGAGATGTACTGGTGCGCCCGGAAGAAGATGCCGGCGAGCACTCCCGGCACCAGGCCGTACTTCAGGGCCTGGTCGTACCAGCGCCTGCGCCACTTCTCGCTCCGCGCCTGTGCGTATCTCACTCGCGGGTCGTTTCGTGCGTCTCCCCGTGTCCCCATTGCCTCGAGGAGGGGCATGGGGGCCTGGACCTCCAGCCCGTAGTCGAAGGCTCGCCCCGTGCGCAGCCGCAGGGTCAGGCCCGGGCCTGGGATGGGCAGCCGCCACGGGCGGAGGGCTTCCAGGGCTTCGAAGGGGAGCTCGAAGTGCGCTCCCCCTTGCTGGGTGAGCATCAGTCCTTCCGGCCGAACCGTGACGGTGGCCCTCGTTCCCATCCGCAACAGGCGCAGCGCGATGTGCGGCAGGACTCCTCCCACGACGAGCCCCGCCGCGAGCGGCACGGGTTGCAGCGTCTGGGTGCCCGCGAGCACGTCCTTGAACAGCAGCGTGGTGCCGGCGCACAGCGTGCCCAGCACCGTGGTGTGCAGGATCGCCCCCAGGGCACGCAGACGGGGCGTGAAGGCGTGGACGGGGAAGGGGCCGGAGGCGTCGACGGTCATGGGAGGGGCCTGGCCGCGCGCGCATTGCCTCGATACGAGCGGCTTCCGTAGCATACGCACCCTGGAGGCCCCTCAAAACATGCGTTCCCCGCAGCCTGGCCCTGAGCGTCGCACGGATTCCGATGGCGTGACGCGGGTGACGCCCTCGCGCGATTCCCCAGGAGGTGTGGGCTCCTGGCTCATCGGGAGTGCCGTCGCCATCACGGGCCTGTGCGTGGGGCTCTGCCTCTGGTGGCTCTCCCGCCCCGTGCCTGTCGAGGACCTGCCTCCCATCGTGGTGGCGGAGCGCCCTGCTCCGGTGGCTCCCTCCCTGGAGCCTTCGCGCCCTTCCGTGCGCCCCGCTGTCGCGCGTGTCGCCGCGCCCGTGCCCGTGGAGGAGCCTGCTCCCATGCCCGTCGATGACCCTCCGCCGCCCGAGGGCAAGAGCGGGACGGCCCTGTACCAGCGCGGCACCAAGCCGTTGAAGCGGGGGCTTGTGGTGCCCGACGACTTCGAGCTGCCTCCTGGCTACATGCGGCACTACCAGACGACGGACCAGGGGCAGCCGCTCGCGGCCATCCTGATGTTCCATCCGGACTTCACGCCCAAGGACGCCAACGGGCAGCCCATCCCGATCCCCGAGAACCGCGTGGTGCCCGAGGAGCTGGCGCCCCCGGGCATGCCCCACAAGCTGCTGGACATCCCTGTCGAGGACGAGGACTCGCAGTGACGTCCGTGAAGAGGTGGGCCGGGGCGCTCCTGGGCGTCGCGGCGACCACCATGCTGTTCGCGGCGCTCGGAGCGCTGCGACCGGGTTGGGTGTGGCTGGCCATGGTGGCCATGGCGCCCTGGCTCGCGGCCCTGGACGGGGCTCGCTCCGCTCGGGGGGCCTTGGGGCTGGGCGTGTTGCTGTCGGTGACGTTCACCGCGGCGGTGTTCGGCTGGTTCCCGGGCGCTGTCGCGGCGTACTCGCGCGCGCCCGTGTGGCTGTGCTGGGGCGTGTTCCTGCTCATCGTGCCTGTGTTGGAGCTCCAGTTCATCACCGCCGCCTGCGTGCGGTGGTACGCGCGCCGGCGGGTGGCGGAGGTGCCGCGCCTGGCGTGGGTGCCTCCCGTGCTCACCTCGCTCGTGTACGTGGGCACCGAGTGGTTCACGCCCAAGCTGTTCGCGGAGACGCTGGGCCACTCGATGTATGCCTCGGAGACGCTGCGTCAGGGCGCGGACCTGGCTGGCGCTCCGGGGCTCACGTTGGGCCTGCTGCTCATCAACGAGTGTGTCGTCCGGGTCGCGCGGGGGCTCGCATCCCGGCAGGGCTTGCGGCTCAGGCCGGTGGTCGTGGCGGTGGTGCTGGCGGTCGTGGGCTGGGGCTATGGCTGGGTGCGGCTGGGGCAGGTGCGCTCGGCGGTGCACTCGGCTCCTTCGCTGGTGGTGGGCGCGGTGCAGGCGAACATCACCAACATCGAGAAGCTGGCCGCGGAACAGGGGACCTACGAGGTCGTTCGCAACATCCTCGATACGCATTACGCGATGTCGGATGCGCTGTTGGGCTCGGCTCCGCTGGACCTGCTGGTGTGGCCGGAGACGGTGTATCCGACGACGTTCGGCACCCCGAAGAGCGAGGACGGCGGCGCGCTGGATGAGGAGATCCGCTCCTGGGTGTCGGAGCGCGGGGTCCCGCTGGTGTTCGGCACGTACGACCTGGAGGGCGAGCGCGAGTTCAACGCCGCCATGTTCCTGGGGCCCTCCGCGACGGGCGAGCTGGCTCAGTCCTCGTACCGGAAGACGATGCTGTTCCCGCTCACCGAGTGGGTTCCGGATGCGGTGGACACTCCTGCCCTGCGCGCGATGCTTCCGTGGACCGGTCGATGGAAGCGTGGCCCGGGGCCCCGGTTGGTGGACTTCCGCATCAACGGCGGCCGCGTGCTCAAGGTCGCTCCGCTCATCTGCTACGAGGCCATCTTCCCCAATTACGTCGCGGCCGAGGTCCGACAGGGCGCGGACCTGATTCTCACGCTGTCGAATGACTCGTGGTTCTCAGGGACTCCCGCGCCCCGGCTGCACCTGATGCATGCGGCGTTTCGGAGCATCGAGACGCGTACGGCCCAGGTGCGGGTGACCAACTCAGGCATCTCCGCGTTCATCGACCCCGCGGGGACGTGGACCTCCGAGCTGGAGGACAACCAGCGTGCCGGCACCGTGATGCGTGTGCCTTCGGCGGACCGGTTGAGTTCGCTCGCGGGGGCCTGTGGGGACTGGCTGGGGCCCGTGGCGCTCGTGCTGGCCGTGGTGCTGGGGGTGTGGATTCGCCGCCCTGTGTGACGCCTCGCTCAGGCAGCTTCGGCGTGCGGGGCGGGGAGCTGTGCGTCCGCCTTGGGCTTCCGGGCGATGACCTGGATCTCCCTGCGCAGGTGCGTCAGGCGGCAGACCTGGACCCAGGCCCAGAGGAAGGCGAAGCGGGCGTACTCGTAGGGGGCTCGCAGGCCCTTGGCCAGTCTCCGGCGCAGGATGTCCTTGCCTGCCTTCACCGGCTGCATCCCGGCCCTGGCGCAGGCGTCCGCGAGGTTGTGCTCGTAGAAGTAGACGTGGTGCTGCCAGCCTCGCCGGTCCGGGCGGAACGAGCGGCCCTTCCGGGGCATCACGATGATCTTGTAGTAGGCCGCGTCCGGCACGATGACGAAGGCCACGCCTCCGGGCCTCAGCACGCGCTGGATTTCCCGCAGCCCGTCCATGGGCTGATCCACGTGCTCCAGCGTGTGCTTCAACGTGATGATGTCGAAGGACGCGTCCGGGAACGGCATCTGTGTCAGCGAGCCGTATTCGGCCGTGTAGCCCCGCTCGCGGCAGAGGTTCACCGAGAACTGGGAGTAGTCCAGCCCCGTGGCCTTCAGGCCCGCTCGCTGCGCGGCCTCCAGCACGTAGCCCGCGGAGCACCCCACATCCAACAGGTCCTTCGCGTGCGGCGCGTACTCCAGGCACACGAGCACCTGGCGCAGGCACTTTCGCACCCGGTGGTCCCAGCGGCTCAGGTACTTCGCCCGGTTGTGCTTGAAGTACTTCTCCTCGTAGCCCTCGCCCAGGCCTGGCTTCTGCTCGCGCTTGTAGATGAGCCCACAGCCCGTGCAGCGGCCGTAGCTCAGCTCTTGGAACGCAACGACCGGTCGGGACCCGGTCTCATTGCAGACAGGACACGCGGAATAGAAGGGTGCGAGCATTTCGCGCCGCACCATCAGGCTTCACGTTCTGGAGTGTCAATCCCACCCTCGGCGCCCGTGGTTCCGTGCGCGGGGGCTCGCTTCGCCAGGCCCAGTGCTCCCAGGGCGAGCAGGGCGGCGATGGCGACTCCCAGGGCCATGGGCCTCGCGGTGCCGTCGTGGGTCGCGCTCACCGTCGCGGAGGCTCCGGCGGCCAGCATGAACTGAAGCGCTCCCAGCACCGCCGACGCGATGCCTGCCTGCTTCGCGTGCTGCTCCATCGCCAGGGCCGTGGCGTTCGGGGTGATGGCTCCCAGGGTGGAGACGAACACGAACAACGACAGCGCGATGCCCCACAGCCCGCCAAGGCCCGTCGAGGCCACCGTCACGAGCGCCAGTCCCGCCAGCGCGGCGATGCGCACCGCCTGCTTCAACACCCGCTCCGGAGAGGAGCGCGCCATCAGCCAGTGATTGAGCTGCGACACCGCCACCAGCCCCGCCGCGTTCGCTCCGAAGAACCAGCCGAAGTGCTCCGGCTTCACGCCGTGCAGCGTGATGAACACGAAGGGCGACCCGCCGATGTACGCGAACATCCCAGCCTGCGCGAGCGCCGCCGCCAGCGCATGGCCCAGGAAGTCCGGCGCCTTCGCGAGGCCCCACATGGCCTGGAAGGGTCTGGCGGGTGCGGCGCCGCTCCTCGGAGGGGCTGTCTCCGGGAGGATGACGAACACCGCTCCCAGCGCGATGAGCCCGAGGACCGCGTGGCTTCCGAAGATGGCTCGCCAGCCCGCGGCTCGCAGCACCCAGCCGCCCAGCAGCGGGGCCAGGATGGGCGCCAGGCCCATCACCAACACCAGGCGCGACATCATCCTCGCCGCCGCGGCTCCCGAGTGAAGGTCCCTCACGACGGCCCTCGTGGTCACCATGCCCACCGAGCCTCCCAGCGCCTGCACGAACCGGCACGCCGCCAACACGTCCGCCGATGGCGCGGTCGCGCAGCCAATGCTGCCCAGCACGTAGAGCAGAAGACCCGCGTAGAGCGGCTTCGTGCGGCCGAAGCGGTCGCTCACCGGGCCCGCGAAGAGCTGCCCCACCGCGAGCCCCGCGAAGAACGCCGCCAGCGTGCGCTCCACCTCTCCCGCGGTCGCGTGCAGCGACTCGCCGATGGCGGGGAACGCCGGCAGGTACATGTCGATGGACAGCGGCCCGAAGCCGATGAGCACCCCCAGGATGAGGATCAGCCAGGGCCCCTCCGTGGAGCGGAAGCGCTTGGGCGTGGCGGTCGTCATCTGGCGGTCCTCTTCGACGGCTTCTTGCGGGCGCGTGCCGGCGCCGCCCTGGGTGTCATCAGCGCGCGGATGAGCTGGCGCAGGACGGCTTCATCCTGGCCCGGGGCGTAGGTGGCGCCGCCCACGTGGGCGTTGAAGCAGCGGGCCTCCAGCGCGCCACAGAGCGCTTCGGCCGCGGCCCTCGGCTCGGCCAGGTCCACCCTTCCGGCCCGCTTCGCCCGGGCGAGCCACTTCGTCAGTCCCTCCCGCAGCGCGACAGGGGGCGGCGTGTCCAGGTGCATGGCCCTCGCGCCGCCCAGCGCCGAGTAGTGCAGCACGAACAACCAGGGCACCAACTGGCGCAGGAAGTCCCGGTGATGCAGGAGCGCTTCCAGGAGCTGGTCCTCGATGGGCGCGGTGTCTTTCGGTCCTGGGGCCAGCAGCGCCAGCGCGGTGGGCGGCACGGGGCGGAGGGCTCGTGACATCAGCGCCTCCTTGGTGCCCACCCGATGCAGCAGCGCTGGCTGCGAGATGCCCAGCCGCTTCGCGATGTCCTGTAGCGGCGCGGAGGGGCCCTGCGCCAGGAACACGGAGCGGGCCGCTTCGTCGATCTGCAGGTCGGTGACGCGGGGGGGACGGGACATGGCGCGAAGGGTTAGTTACTGACTGGTAGGTAATAAATCCGCGCCAGCCGTGCAAGGAGCCCGTTTTCACGGGCCCCTCGCGGTGTCTTCAGCGGGGAATCAGATGCGGCCGGCCTTGAGCTCGCCCACCAGGTGGGCGCAGGCTCGGACGGTGAGCGCCATCATCGTCAGGGTGGGGTTCTGCGGGCCCTGCGAGGGGAAGCAGGAGCCGTCCGTGACGTAGAGGTTGGGCACGTCCCAGCTCTGGTTGAACGGGTTGAGCACGGACGTCTTCGGGTCCTTGCCCATGCGCGCGGTGCCCACCTCGTGGATGGCCATGCCCGGCTCGGAGAGCTGCTTGTTGACCTTCTCCACCGTGCAGCCCGACTCCTCCAGCATCTCCAGGCAGGAGGTGACCGCGTCCTCCGTCATCTTCAGGTCGTTGTCCGAGTGCCGGCACTCGATGTGCGCCGCCGGAATGCCCCAGCGGTCCTTCACCGTGGTGCTCAACGTGACGCGGTTCTCCTCGCGCGGGACCATCTCCCCGAAGGGCACCATGTGCATCTGGTCATCGAAGGTGAAGACCTGCACGCCGTAGCCCCGGGCGAAGTCCGGGTGGCGCTCGGTGACGTTGCGGAACTGGGGGATGTACGCCCAGCCGTGCTCCTTCTGCTGGAGGTGCGCGGGCAGGTTCATCCGCGCCTCGATGCCGCGCAGGTACATGTGGTCCATCAGGTGCTTGCCCACGAGCCCCGAGCTGTTCGCCAGACCGTCCGGGAACGCCCGGTTGCGCGAGTGCAACAGCAACCGCGTGGATTCAATGGTGCCCGCGGCCACCACCACCACCTTCGCGCGCACCTCCTCGGAGGTGCCGGAGTTGGCGTCGATGAAGGACACCCCCGTCACCCGGCCCGTGTTCGGGTCGTGCAGGATGTGGCTGGCGATGGCGTGCGAGCGCAGCGTCAGGCGCCCCGTCTTCAGCGCCGCCGGCAGCGTCACCGGCGCGTTCGCGGTCCGCCGGGCGACGACGTGACGGCCGGGCCAGCGGGCCTTCACCTTCTCGCGCAGGCGGACCTCGCCGGGGGACAGCGGCGCGGGGCCGGTGAAGACGGAGTCCGGCAGCGTGTCCACGCCGTCCGGGTTGCCTCGCAGGCCCATCCACCGCTCCACGATTTCGTAGGACGGCGCCAGGTCCGCGTGCGACAGCGGCCAGTCCGGGCTCAACCCATCCAGGCTGCCCGCGTGGAAGTTGAAGTCAGACAGCCGGTAGAACTGGCGGCCGTGAGCCTTCACGCTGGTCCGTCCGCCCACCTGCCTCGCGCGGATCCACGCGAACGGCGCGTCCGACGGCGTGGTGTAGGGATTGTCCACGTCATCCACGAAGGCGTGCGGATGGAACGGCCACGCGAAGCTCGTGGACTGGATGGACTGGCGCGACGTGCGGGCCTTGTCCGACTCGATGCGGTAGCCCAGCTTCTGCTTCACGCGGTGCATCAGGTGGAGCGCCCGGTCCGCGTTCGCTCCGCGCCCCGCCTCCAACACCAGCACCTGGAGCCCGGCCTCCGTCAGTTGCTTGGCCGCCCAGCCACCGCAGGCTCCCGAACCCACCACCACCGCGTCATAGACCGTCTTCGACGTCGTCATGCCTGCTCACCCGGACGGTCAGTCTGCCGCCGCTGCGAAAGTTCGCCTAAATTGTAAAACAGGACCCCATTGCTGCCTATAGGGTCTAGAGGTCTGGCAGGAGCCAACACAAGCCCGGGACGGCGACTTCCGCCCTGGAGTGCGGGGCGCTTGCTGTCGGAGAGGTGCGGACATGGCTGGGTTGTTGAAGCGGATTCGGTGGGGGCGGGTGCTGGCGGTGTTGGTGTTGCCCTGCCTGCTGGGCGCGCTGGCGTTGGCGGGCCGTGCGGCGTGGCGCTCCGAGCAGTACTTCCACTATCCGAAGCCGGCGGCGGTGCTGCCCGAGGACTTCGGCTCCGCGCGCGAGGTGACGCTGCGCACGGACGACGGGGTGGAGTTGCGCGGCTGGTACGTGCCTTCGCGGAACAAGGCGGCGTGGGTGCTGGCGCATGGCCTGTCGCAGACCCGGATGGATTCGCTGCCGGAGGCTCGCGTGCTGCGCGACGCGGGGTATGGCGTGCTGCTGTTCGACCTGCGCGCGCATGGGCAGAGCGGCGGCGAGACGTCCACCTGGGGCGACAAGGAGCGCCAGGATGTGCGCGCGGCGCTGGCGTACGTGCGGGCCCAGCCGGATGTGGACCCTGCTCGCGTGGGGGCGCTGGGGTTCTCCATTGGCTCCGCGGCGGTGGCGGAGGTGGCGGCGAAGGACCCGCAGGTCGCGGCGGTCGTGCTGCTGTCTCCGTTCAACACGCTGTGGCTGGCGGCGGCGTATGACTTCCGCCGCTTCGGCGCCGTCACCCAGACGGGGGCGCTGGTGCCGTTCTGGCGGCGGGGGATTGCCCTGGACGAGGTGCGAACGATTGATGCCGTGGAGCGCATCAAACCCCGGCCCCTGTTCATCGTCGCGGGGACGGAGGAGTCCGGGCAGCCGCTGCTGGATGAGCTGTTCGCGCACGTCGCGCCGTATGCCCAGACGTGGCGCATCGCTGGCGCTTCGCACGGCAACTTCGCCGCCGCCGCGCCCACGGAGTATCCGCGCCGGCTGCGGGAGTTCGCGGACTCGGCGCTGAAGCCGGTGGCTCCCTCGGTGGAGACGCCCGTGGCTCCGGCCGTGGAGGAGAAGGCTCCGGCGAAGAAGCCTTCCCGGCGGACGAAGAAGGCGGCGGCCCGCTAGGCCTGGGCGGGCTGGGCGGCTTCGAGCTTCGCGAGCTGCTCCAGGTACATGCGGCCCTTCTCCGGGTCCGTCATGTGGATGAACGCCGCCATGCCCTTGAGCTGCTCGAGCGACTCGCCCTCGCGGCCCGGCTTGCCCTTCAGGCGGTTGTGGATGGCCGCACGCAGGCGGCGCACCACGTCGCGGGGGACCCGGGCGGCGGGCGTGCCGTCCTTCGCCTCGTTCACCACGAGCCCCGTGACGCGCTGACGGCTGCCCTTGCGCGCGACCCGCGTCTTGTCCGGGTGCACCGTGAAGCCTTCCGCCTCCACGATGTCCTTCACTCGCGCGAGCAGCACCGCCACCGGCGCTCCCTGCGCGCGGCGGGCCTTGGGCGCCTTCGCCTTCGTCCAGGAGAAGGTCAGGTCGTCCGCGTAGCGCGTGTACGTGAAGCCCAGCTTGCGCGACAGCGCGGAGAGCCGCTTGTCCAGGCGCAGGCAGAGTGCGTTGGTGATGCCCGGTGAGGTGGGCGCGCCCTGCGGGAGGGCTCGCGGCCCCTTCGCCACGTGCAGCGTCTTGCCCCGGAAGGACATGCGCTCACGCGGCGCCTCCGTGGACATCAGCGCCAGCAGCGTGGACGTGTTCTCCGGCAGGCCGCCCTTGCGCAACAGGCCCTTCACCCGGCGCCAGTTCACGGAGGGGAAGAAGTCCTTCATGTCCACCTTCACCAGCACGTCCGCGCCCCGGTGCGCCAGCGCGTTGGTGAGGATGGAGCGCCCCGCCACGAAGCCGTGCGCCGCGCCGTGCACCGGCAGCCGCTCCACGACGTTGGACAGCACCCAGCGCTGCGCTTCCTTCAGCTCCGGCTTGGGCGAGGTGATGGTTCGCTCGCCGCCCGTGCGCTTGGGGATGCTCCACGTCACGTAGTTGGAGCCCGTGTCCACGTCGCGGTGGAACGCGAAGCCGCGCAGCTTGGACACGCTCAGGCCCAGCGCCGTGGCCAGCTCCTCCGCGGTGTTCAGCGGGGGCAGGCCGTTCTGGCGCGCGCGCTCCTCGCGGTGCTCCAGGTCGAACTTGTCCGGCAGGCCGGCTTCGCTCCAGAAGATGCCCACGCCCAGGTGGTTCACGTGCGTGGCCTTCCACGCCTCGTGGGCCTGGCGCTCCAGCGCGCGGCGCTCCACCGCTTCGGCCTTCTTCTTCTCCTTCCAGGCCGTCTTCTCCTTGTCCTTCAGCGAGGAGAAGTCGACTTCATCCGCGAGCGCGCCCTTCGCCACGAGCTGGGCGCGCACCCATTCGTCCGCGCCGCCGGCCTCGGTGATGGCCTTCCAGCGCGTGAGGAGGGCGTCGTGCGCGGCCTTCGCGGCCTCGCGCTTCGCGGCGGTGTTGGGGGTGGCGGCGGGCGTGACTTCAGGAGCGGCCTGCGGCGGGGCGGCGGGGACGAACGACTCCAGCTTGGCGGTCATCGAGTTACCTTCGACGGGCGCGGCGGCTCAGGGAGGGGCGACGGAGACGAATTCGAGCGGTCGAGGGAGGCCAGGAAGGCACCACCAGCTCACCTGGGGCACGGTAGCCTCACCGGCTCTCCCCTCCCGAGCACTACCGTCGGGGTGGGAAAACGGCGGCTGCGTCGTTGGTTCCGCTTCCCGCCCCGACGGTAGTGCTCGGGAGGGAGAGAGCCAAGAACAGGCTACCTTGCGGAGAGTGTCCAGCATTTCAACCAGAACGGCGCAACGCCGTTCCTACGCTCGAGGCGTTGAGGCTGATGCGGTCCAGACCTCTCTCGACCACTCGCTATTCGGTTTTCGTCCGGCGCCACCATCCTTCCGGCCGCCCCGTCGGCGGCCGGGCCGTTGAGTGAGTGTTTACACCAGAGTCGAGGCCGCGTCGATGTAGCCGTCCGCGGTCAATTTCTCCAAACGGCTGAAGTACGCCGTCCGGGCTTCCGTGTCCGTGTCGAACCAGAGTCGCTGGTGGCGCGAGTCTCCCAGGCGCGGTCCCCACGTGAGGGCCACCACCTTGCCGTCCAGTGAGACGCGATACACCTGCTCCAGCCCCGTGGCCGGGTCGCGGCGCACGTACGCGCGCGTCTCCGCGCGGATGAGCTTGCGGCCCTCCGGCGTCTGACGGAGCGCCTCTTCCTCGGCGCGGCGGCGGGCGTACGCCAGGCGCAGCGCGAGCATGTGTTCGCAGGGGCCCTCGCGCAGACCGGAGCGGCGGAAGTGCGGGCAGCCGCAGCTCGCGTCCTTCACGCGGCCCTCCAGGTCCATGGTGAAGCTGGGGAAGAAGCTGCGCACCGCCTCGCGGTCCACGACCTCTCCCTGGATGCGCGTGCCCTCGCCGACCAGGTCGTGCACCTGCGTGAGCTTCACTTCGCCCGAGCCCGGGCCGCCGTCGCCCAGCAGGCGGTGGGCGCGGGCCTCACGCTCGTTGCCGTAGCGCAGCGCGGCCTCGTCCACCGGCGTGGGCATCAGCTCGCGCGGGCGGTAGGTGCCGCGGGACACGTCGAAGAGGACGCGGCCTCGCAGGCACTCCAACTGGAGCGCGGCGCGCACCTGATCCTTCGGGGCTCCCGCGTCCCTGGACAGCACGTCGAAGGGGAGGGGGCCGTCCTTGCGCAGGCGGTTGCGCAGTTGCTCCGCCAGGCCTTCCGGCACGTCGCGCGGCATCAGCGCGTCAAAGGCGGCGGCGCTGGACCAGCCGCTCTCCGTCCAGCCGGTGAGCCCCAGCGTCAGCGTGGCCGCGCCCAGGTCGATGACCCAGAACACCGGCAGGCCCGGACCCAGGAGCTGCACGTGCACGCTCTTCGCGTGGGGCAACAGGCGCGCGAGCGCGGCGAGGCGCTGACGGCCGAAGGTGCGCACCACCGCGGGCGCGCTGCCCGTGTACACGCCGCCGTGGCACTCCAGCACCTGCTCCCAGGGCTCCAGCACCAGGCGGGGCGGGGCGCCGGGGACCAGTTCGAATCGCAGCGCGCGGGGCGCCTTCTTCGAGCGGCGGGTGCGCAGCGCGAAGAGCAGGTTGTAGAGGTCGATGGGCGCGATGGCGCAGGTGGTGGCCGGCAGCGTCGCGGCGGACTGCACCTGGAGGAAGCCTCGCAGCCACGCGTGGGGCACCTCCACCGTGCGCGGGGCCCGGGGCTCCGTGGCGGGGGCGGGCTTCGCGGTGGGGGCGACGTGGGCCTCCAGCACCACCGGGGCGTAGGCGCGCAGGCGGTCCAGCCGGGCGGGCAGGTCCTGCGGCACGTCCAGGAAGGTGGAGCCGTGCGCGGCCTGGCGCTGGTCGAAGAGGCTGTTGTCGAAGGCGAGGCGCGCGTAGGCGCTCTCGTCGCGGGAGAAGACCTCCAGCGAGACCTGGTCCGGATCCACCGTGAGGACGGGGTCCAGGACGGCGTCCTTCTTCTCTTCACCTTCCAGCGCGTTGTCGAGGAAGGCCTTCTGCGCTTCCCAGATTTGAGCGCTGGCGCGCTTGCCCTGCTTCATCAGGTACGCGAGGTACGCGGTGCGGTCGCGGCCCCGGTAGCGCAGGTCGCTGGAGAGCACCGCGAAGGCGGCGGCCAGCGCGTCGCGGAAGAGGGTGGGGTCCTTCACCTGGCCACTGACGCCCACGGTGCCTCGCGAGCCCTCCAGGGCAAGCTGCACGCGCGAGGCGTCCGGCGTGACGACCACGTCGCTCTGCGCGGCGTAGCTCAGCGCGACGGGATGACGTGCGGTTGCGGTGCTCACGACGGTTGACCTTCCTTCCGGGCGCGCTCAGCGGCCCGGCGTGCACGTTTGTGGGCGCGGTAGGCCGCCTTGCGCAGCTCCACCGACTGCGACTTGTCGAACGCGGCCGTCTTCAGCAGCGCCGCGGCTTCGTCTCCGCCCAGGCGTCCCAGCGCGGCCCAGGCGTCCTGCTTCACCTCCGCCTTCGGGTCGGCGGCCACGGACTTGAGCGGCTCCAGGTCCTTCTTCGCCAGCAGCGCGGGGACCGCGAGCCGGCGGCCTTCGCTGGCCGTGAGCGCGGACGTGGCCACCTTCGCGCCCGTGGGGCCCAGGGCCACCGGGTCGAAGGGCTTCACCTCCAGCGCCCAGGCCGCGGATTGCTCCGGCACCAGCGCGGCCAGCACCGACGCGGCGGCGGAGCGCACGGCGGCGTCCGGGTCACCCAGGGCGGTGCGCAGGGCCTGCGCTTCGCTCGACGCCTTCAGGCGGCCCAGCACTCGCGCCGCTTCCTGGCGCACGGCGGCGGGGGCCTGGGATTCACCCTTGCGGAGGATCTCGGCGGACGTCGCCACCAGCTCCTTCGCGCCCAGGCGGGAACCCGCCCAGAGCAGGCGCTCCCAGGCGGCGGCCAGCGGCTCCTTCTTCGGCGGCTGCGCGGTGGCCCAGGCGGTGGCGGTGCGCCGTTCGGCGGCCACCAGCGCGCGGGCCAGTCCGGCCGTGTCCACGGCGCCGGCTTCACGCGCGTCACCCGTCCAGGTGCCCACGAGCCGCGCGGCCTCTTCGCGGGCCTCCGGCTTGTCGTGGCCGAACAGGGCGATGACCTCCGGCACGGGCAGCGCGCCACGGCGGGCGAGGCCGCGACGCAGGCGGAGCCGCAGCTCCACGTTGTCCAGCGTGGCCAGGCGGGGCACGAGCAGGGCGGGGTCGCCTTCGCTCGCGAGGTACGTGGCGGCGGGCTCGGAGATGTCCTCGTGCTCGCTCTGCACCGCGAGGAACTCCACCCGCGTGCGCTCCTTGGGGAAGAGCACGTCCAGCGCCTTGCGCGCGGCGGCGCGAAGGTCGTCGTCCTCCTCGTTCAGCGCGGCGGCCAGGGCGGCCTCGGCGGCCGGGTCTCCGAGCTTCCCGAGCTGCTCCGCGACCGTGGCGCGCACGTCGTCGTCCGTCTCACCGTCGGCGAGCAGCGCCTCCAGCTTCACCCGGGCGCGCTCCCCACCGATGGCGCGCAGGCCGCGCACGCCGGCTTCCTGGCGCTGGAAGGCGGCGCCGTCCGTGGCCGCGGCCTCCACCTTCTCCTCGATGCGGCGGCGGTCTTCACCGTCCGGCATCCGGTTCGCCAGCCGGCCGAGCGCCTCGATGGCGGCGAACACCATGTCCTCTTCTGCCGGAGCGTCCGGCGTGCCTCCGCCGGCCACCGTCTCCAGCTCGGAGAGGGCGCGCACGTCGCCCAGGGTGCCCAGGGCGAGCAGGGCCCGGCCGCGCTCGTGCGGCTCACCGGCGCGCGCGTACAGCAGCAGGGGGCGCAGGGCGCTGGCGCGGCGCTGGTGCGTGACGCCTTCCGCCGCGGGCAGCATCAGCTCGCGGGCCCCGGCGCGGAGGATCTCCTCCAGCGGCTCCACCGCCGCGCCCTCTTCCACCACGCGCTTCGAGTAGTGCTCCACGGCCGCCGCGCGCACGGTGACGTCGCGGTCGTTGAAGAGCTGGACGAGCAGCGCGTCCTGGCCCTCGCTCTTGCCGTGCTCCAGCTCGCGGGCGGCGGCCTTGCGGACCTCCGGGTCCTGGCTCTTCACCGCCACGCGCAGGAAGCGCACCGCGAGCGCCGCGTCGCGCTTCTTCAGCTCGCGCTCGTGCTCCTGGAGCTTCTCCTGCTCCGGCGGCCAGGTGAGCTGCATCGCCGCCGTCACGCAGGCGAGGCGCACGGAGGGGGCTTCGTCCTCCACGCTCTGGCGCGCGAGCACGTCCAGTGCGTCCGCGCGGTGGGTGCGGCCCAGCGCGGCCACCAGCCGGGTGCGCTCCGGAATCTCCGTGGCCACCGTCAGGCGCGCGGCCAGCGCGGCCACGGCGGCGGAGGTGCCCAGTCGCGCCAGGGCCTCCTGGGCGCGGCGGGCCACGGCCGACGTCTCCGAGCGCAGGAAGGTGCCCAGCACCTCCACCGCCCGGTCGTCACCCCGGAACGCGAGCAGCTCCGCGGCGCGCAGCCGCAGGTCCTCGTGCTCGCTGCCCATCGCGCGGCCCAGGGCCTCCGTGACGCGCGGGTCGTTGGCGCCCGCGAGCCGCTCAATCACGCCCACGCGCAGGTCCGCGTGCTCGCTGCCCAGCGCGGCCAGCAGCGGATCCAGGCTGCCCGGCGGGCTCAGCTTCTCCAGGAGTTCGAAGGCGGACTTGCGCACCTCCGGCAGCGGCGAGTTGAGCGCCGCGGCCAATCGCGGGCGGGCCTTGTCCCCGCGCTCCGCCAGCTCCTCCAGCGCCGCGCGCGCCACGTCCGGCGACAGCGAGGCCAGGGCCAGCGCCAGCGGCTCGTCGCTGCCGGCGGGGTACAGCTCCTTGAGGCCCGCGAGCGCGGCCCGGCGCACGAGCTGGTGCGGATCCTCCAGCGCGCGCAGCAGGGCGGCCACCGCGGCGGACGTGCCCGCGTAGCCTTCCTGCGTGAGCTTCACCACGCGGTCCACGGCGTCGCGGCGGACGCGGTGGCCCTCCTCGTCGCCCGCGGTCACCTGCCGCAGCAGGCCCACGTAGGCGCCGAACGCGAGGCGGCGCAGGTGCTGACGCTCCGCCTGCGTCGCGTCCTTCGGCGTCCCGGTGCCCGCGCCTTCCGCCGGCTTCACCGCGGAGAAGAGGCGGCGCAGCCAGCTCTTGCCCGTGGCGGAGGCCGTGCCCTGCTTCTCCGGTGTGGAGGGCTGGATGACGTGCGCGGCGCCCTCGGCGGTCTCCGGCTTCCAGGGGGCCTGGAGGGAGCTGGGCCGCGCGACCTTCTGCGCCTCGCGGAAGTAGTCCTGCGGCTTGTTGCGCAGCAGCAGCACCTGCGCCGCCGCGTAGCGCTGCTCCGGCTGGCCGCTGGAGAGCGCCTCCGCGAGCCCAATCACGCGCTTCGCCCGCTCCTCCTCCGCGGGCCAGTCCTTCATGTCGCCGGCCTTCTCCGGACGCGGCGGCAGCAGCACCTCCACCAGGTGCGCGCGGTACGCCTCCGGCTCCGTGCGCAGCTCCAGCGCGCGGGCCGCGGCGTAGCGCACCTCCGGACGGCCGCTGGACAGCGCGCTCGTCAGCAGGTCCGGCGGTCCGCCCTCGCGGCTGGCGCGCAGGTCCCGCGCGAGCACGATGGCGAACACCATCTCCTGCACCTCGCGCGCGGAGTCCTCCAGGCCGTGCAGCAGGCCGCCGTCGCCCTCGTGGCCCAGGGCCGCGAACGCGAGGATGGCGCCCAGCCGGATGGGCAGGTGCTCATGGCGCAGGTTCCCGGTGAGCACCGGCAGCGCGCGCACGTCACCCAGGCGGGCCAGGCCGTCCGCCGCCCACGAGCGTGCCGCCACCAGCGAGTGGCCCAGCGCGTCCAGCAGCGCGCCCTCGTCACCCCGGCGGCTGGCCGTGGCGAGACCGCGCGCGCCCTGCTCCTGGAGGTCCGTCACCTCGTGGGGCAGGAGCGTGGTGGCGTAGAAGCCCAGCAGGCGCCGCGAGCCCAGCGTGGCCAGCGCTCGCGACGCGCGGACGCGCAGGGGGACGAGGAAGCCCGGCGGGTACATCCGCTCCAGGTCCTTGTCCGTGATGAGCCCGCGCATGGGCTCGATGATGTCCTCCGCGCCGCGCGGGGCGAGCAGCTCCGCGGCCCGCACGCGCACCGGCAGCGCCGACGCCGCGATGCCCGCGAGCAGCGGCCCGTTCTCGTTCGGGATGAGCTTGTCGAGCGCCTCCAGCGCGGCGAACGCCACGTCCAGGTGCTCGTCCTGCACGCGCTTGAGGAGCGCGGAGCGCATGGCTTCCGCCGGGGCGTGCACGGAGGCCTTGGCGGCCTTCTCGCGCAGGGCCGGGTGCGGGGTGTTGAGCGCGGCCAGGTGCGGCTCCGCCTTCTCCTTGCCGGCCAGCTTCACCCACGCCTCGTAGGCGGCGGTGGCCACGCCCGCGTCGCGGTCCTCCACGGACTTCTTCAGCCGCTCCAGCGCCCAGTCGTCGGTGCCCTTCTGCGCGAGCACCTCCACCGCGCGGGTGCGCAGGTCCGGGAAGCGGCCCGCCAGCGCGCGGTCCAGCGCCTTCACCGGCTCCTGGTCGTTCCAGGCCCAGAGCGTGCGGAAGGCCTCGCCGCGCACCTTGGCGGACTCGTCCTCCAGCGCGTCGCCCAGCAGGCTTTCGGCACCCTCCGCCTTGGCGCCCAGCTTCACCAGCCGGTCCAGGCCGCGCACGCGCACGTCCTCGTGGCCGGAGCGCAGGGCGGCCTCCGCGGCGGACAGCGGCGCGTCCGAGTCCAGCGCCACCACGGCCGACAGCGCCGCCGCGCGCACATCCCCGTCCGCGTCGTCCAGCATCCACACCAGCCGCTCGCGGGCGCGCGGGTCCTGCAGCGCCTGGAGCGCGGTGGCCGTCTCGCGGCGGATGGCGGCGTCGTCCTCGCGGGACAACTGGAGCAGCGCGCCCAGGGCGCGGCCGTCACCCAGTTGCGCCAGCACGCGCGCGCCTCGCACGGCCGTGTCCGGCATGCGGCAGGCCATGGCGGCGAGCAGCGGCTCCAGGTCGGTCTCCGTCAGCGCCGTGCCGGCGGCCGTCTTGCCGAAGAGCTGCTCACGCGAGGCGGCCAGCTCCGCGTCGGTGGTGAACTTCGCCTCCGTGTCCCCGGCCGCGCGCTTCGCCTGGAGCGTCAGCATGCGGGTCACTTCCCGCACCGTGCGCGCGAACTCCTCGTCCTTGGCCTCCAGCGTGGCGGCCAGCGCGCGGCGCTCCAGCACCCGCACCGCGAAGGCCACGCGGCGCACGTCCCGGTCCGCGTCGTCCAGCGCCCGCGCCACCAGCGGCTGCAGGCGCGGGTCCGCCAGCAGGCCCGCCACGGACGCGCGCAGCAGCACCTCCACCTTGAGGGCCGCGGGGCCGCGCTCGAAGGCCAGCTTCAGCGGCTCCGTGCTGCCCTTGGGCGACACCGTGGTGAGCGCGTCCAGCGCGGCGGTGCCCACCTCCGCGTTCGTGTCCGGCAGCTTGCTGGCGATGAGCCCCGGCACCAGCGGCGACGCGCTGCCCTGCTTCGCCAGCAGGCGCAGGCCCTGCACGCGCGTGTCCACGAAGCGCGAGTCCAGCGCGGCGCGCGGGGCCGCCAGGGGCGACTCCGTCTCCAGCTTCACCAGCGCGTCCAGCGCCGCGGCGCGCACCGTCTTGTCGTCGTCGTTGAGGCGGTCGCGCAGCTTCGGGCGCGCGGCGGTGCGGCCGTGGTTGCCCAGCTCCGTGGCCGCCAGCCGGCGCGCCGCGACGTCCTTGTCCGAGGACAGCACGCCCAGGACGAAGTCCAGCGCCTCCGGCTCCAGGAGGGCCACCGCCTCCTTCACCGCGGCCTCGCGGCGGGGGAGGGCGGCCTTCAGCGCCTCGTTGAACGCGTCGAAGCCGTGGCCGAACGCCGTCGTCTCGTCCGTGGGCTTGCCGTCCGTGCCCAGCGTGATGCGGGTGACGCGGCGGTCCTCGCCGCCCACGAAGAGGAAGCCCAGGAGCTGCTTCGCCTGGCGGGGGTTCGCCGGGGGCGCGAAGGCCACCGCGTTCAGCGCCCTGGTGCCCAGGTCGAAGGTGCGCGGCTTGCGGCGCTCGTCCAGGCGCCAGACCTTCAGCTTGCCGTCGCTGCCCACGGACGCGATGCGCTCCGCCGGGTCCTGGCCCGCTTCCGCCTGCGGCGTGGGCGGGAACACCAGCCCCAGCACGGAGCCCGCGTGGCCGCTGTCCTTGTCGCCGCGGACCTCGAACTCCACCGCGCCGACCAGGTAGCCGATGCGCAGCTTGCCGTCGTCCCCCGCGGAGACGAGCCGCCCGTCGCGCGGCGTGAAGGCCAGCGCCCGCACCGCGCCCTCGTGGCCCGGCATGTCCCGGCGCGCGCCCGTCGCCACCGTGAACGAGCGCACCACGCTGTCGTCACCCGCGCAGGCCACGTACGTGTGCGTGGGGTCCACCGCCACCGCGCGCAGCGGCTGCGAGGACGCGCTCCACTCCTTGAGCTTCTTCGTGCTCTCCCAGTCCCACGCGCGCACGAAGCCGTCCGCGCCGGCCGTGTAGAGCACCTTGCCGTCCGGGCTGGCCGCCACCGCGGTGCAGCCGCCGGGGTGCGCGTTGTGGAGCTGGAACTTCACGGTGCCGTCGGTGAGCGACCCGAAGCGCACGGTGCCGTCCGCGCCCGCCGCGGCGAACTGCTCGCCGGACAGTGCCACGCCCAGCACGTGCGCGGGCAGGGGGCTGGTCCACAGGACCTTGTTGTTCGCGGCGTCATACGCGGTCAGGCGGCTGTCCGCGGCGGCGCGGGTGCCGCCCACGAGGAGCAGGCGCGCATTGGCGGCGAGCGCACGGACCTTCTCGATGTTGCCGATGGAGAGGTTGGCCATGGTGTCGTTGTCCTAGATGCCGCCGAGCTGCACGCCCGGGTGTGCCGCACGCAGTTGCACCAGCGAGGCCAGGCAGCTCTGCCACTCGCCCTTCGCCACGGAGCCGGTGAACTCGCCCAGCACGGGCGCCACCACGCGGGCGAAGCTCTCGTCTTCCAGGCCCAGGTCGCGCACCAGCTCCACCACGCGGCGCTTGGCCACGCTCGCGGACAGCCGGCGCTGCACGTCGCCTTCACGCGCTTCCTTCGCGCGCCCGGGCGGCAGGCCGAACATCATGCGCCGCAGGAACGTGCGCAGCGCCTCCACGTCGGAGAAGCGCGTGGTGCCACCCGCCTCGCGCTCGTCCTTGCCTCCGCCCGCCGGCTTCCAGCCCTCCGGCAGGTGCAGCGGCCGGTGCTTCTCCCAGAGCAGCCGCACCGCGAACAGGCCCACCTCGCGGTCCGCGCTCTGCATCAGGCCAGACAGCCGCTCCGCGCCGCCCAGCCGCGCGTAGTGCCGGCGGATGAGCTCCACGGCGACCTCCCGCGTGCTGCGCTTGGTGGACTCCGTGAGGGCGAACACCTTGCCCGCGTCCAGCTCCTCCGGCTGGAGCGTGTGGCGCGCGTCCGCGCCCGGCTCGCCCGCGTTGAGCAGGGCGTCATAGGCCAGGTTGCGGATCTCCTTCGCGTCCGAGTCCGCCAGCTCGTACACGCGCGTCTGGTAGCCCCACGCGCGCAGCTCCGAGCGGGCGAGGGTCAGCGCGAAGCGGCGCACGTCGTCGCGCGCGTCGAACAGGGCCGGCCACAGCCGCTCCGCCGAGTACGCCTTGCGCGGCGCGCGGGGGCGCAGCTCGTAGGACTTGGACTCCGGCTGCTCCGGCCCGATGCCCGGGTGGTGGCAGCGCAGGTACGTCTGCGCGAACGCGCGCACCGGCGGCGGCTGCTTCGCGCCCAGCGCCAGGTCGAACAGGCGCTCCAGGCCCGCGTCCGCGTCGCCCGTGTCGCTGAAGTCCGCGGGCACCACGTTCGCCAGCAGGTAGCGGTGCGCGAAGTCGTGCAGTTGCGGATCCGCCCTGCGCGCCAGCGCCAGCAGCCAGGGCACCGTGAGCTGCCGCGCGGTGAAGAGCTTGCGGTTGCCGAGCAGCTCCAGCGCCGTTCCCCGGAACTTGCCGTTGAAGACGAGCGCCTTGACGCGCTCCACGTCCAGGCCCGGCAGGCTGTCCGCGCGGGTGAGCCACTGCGCCGCCTGACGGCCCAGGCGCGGGTGCGCCACCAGATCCAGCAGCCACTCCGGCCCGATGTCCGCCGGCTTGTAGGTGGACAGGGCCTTCATCGCCACGTCCTCCACGATGCGCTGGCGCGACGAGCGCTGCTTCGCCTCCGTCAGCGTCACCTTCCAGAAGTCCGCCGGCATCTCCCCGGCCGCGTACTTCGTGGAGACGTAGTTCTTCGCCCAGTCGAGCTGCTGCTGCTTGCCCCAGAGCAGCTCGCGCAGGAAGTCGTGGGTGATTTCCGCGCGGTCGAAGGACTGCTCCAGCGACTTCGCCGCGAACGCCGCGGTGGGCTTGGAGTTGAGCAGCCGGCCCAGCAGCGGCAGGCCCAGGTCGCGCGGCTTGTGCTTCTCCAGGGCGGCGGCGGCGAACTTCTGCACGTCGTCCGCGCCCCGCTCCACCAGGTCCGCCAGCCGGTCCGCGGCCAGGTCCTGCGCGTGGCCTCGCGCGTACTCGATGGCGTAGGCGCGGGCCTTGTCGCTGGGGGAGAAGAGGAGCGCGAGCACCGCCTCATGCAGCCCGGCCGCGCGCAGCTTGCCCTGGTGGAAGTCCGGCGAGCCCTGGAGCGTCTCCACCAGGAAGTCGTGCGCGCTGCCCAGCGGACGGCGCGCCAGGCGGTCCAGCCACGCGGGCGTCACCTTGCGCAGCGCCTCCGGGTGGTCCTTGCGCAGGCCCTGGATGGCGAACTTCGCGGCCGGGTCCGACTGGCACGTGTCCAGCAGGCGCATCAGCGCGTCCGGCGAGCGCTTCCACGCGTCCGGGTACATGCGCTGCTTCACCATGTCGTTGGGCGGCTGGATGGCGAAGCGCGAGGCCGTATAGCCCTTGCTGTTGTGCGCCCAGATGTGGTGCGCCACCCAGCACTGCGACCACGTCGTGTCCAGGTCGTAGTGCCGCAGCACCTCCACCGCGAACTGCGGGTAGAGCTCCGGCACGGCCGCGCCCAGGTGGCGCAGGAAGCGCCACGCGCGGCGCTGGAGGTAGGTGAGGGTGCCGCCGCTGACCTCGCGGTGACGGCGTCCGCCGCGCTCGGTGTCGAAGCGCCAGGCCAGCGCGCCGAACATCTCCGCGTCGTGGCGCGTCTCCGACAGCTTGTAGATGCGCTTGAGGCCCGCCCACAGGCCGAACTTCAGCGGCGCTTCCTTCACCAGCGTGATGAGCGCGGCGCGCGCGGGCTCGGTGTTCTTCTCGTAGAGGGACACCAGCAGGTCCGCGAGCAGCAGGCGCGGCGGCAGCGGCACGTCCTTCTGCGCGAGGAAGCGCTGCCACGCCTCGTGGGAACCCTTGCGGCGGCCCGGCTTGTCGTCGCTCGCGCGCGCCTGCTCCAGGAGCTGCTTCAGCGCGTCGAAGGACAGCGCGCCCTGCGGCAGCGGCGTGTCCGACGTGCGGTCCGGCTGGTCGAGGAAGGCCAGCACGGACTCGGCCAGGTCCGGTGCCTCCGCCCTGGCCAGACGTTCGAGGTCTGCTGCGCTCAGCGCGTCACTCGGGGTCATACGTGGGGTTTAACACAGCTCCCCTGCCCCGCGAGGCATGTCGGACCCGTCTCACCACGGCAGCGCGGGGACCTCCACCTCCTGCGTGTCCTGCAGGGTGCCCGGGCCCACCGTCACGTCCTGGCGGTATGACAGCCAGCGTCCCTCACGTTCTTGCAACACGAGAAGCGTGTAGGGCCCGGGAGGGACGAGCACCCAGGTCCCCGCGTTGTGGATGAGGGGTGGGACGGCCTGTTCGCGCAGCCACCGCACCTCCGTGGCGGAGGCGGATTCGGGCGGCGCGGGGACGCGGCCGGGGAGGAGGTAGGAGGTGCCCTGCCTGCCGCGCTCGCCCCAGCGCAGCTTCAGCCGGACCCCCGTCGCCGTCAGCGGCAGGTCCACCCGGTTGACGCGATGTGGCTCGACGCGCACGACGCGAGGCACGGCCCTGCCGGTGTTCCCGCCCGCGAGCTTCACCACGTAGTCGCCCGGGGTCAGGTCGCGGAACAGGGCCACGCCGTCGCCCGGCGGGGCGTGGAGCTGCTCGTCCGGGTTCGCCTTCGAGACGGCCGCCAGGACGTCCCCCGACGGCCGGCCCTGCGCGTCCCGCGCCGTGACCTCCAGGCGGGTGGAGAGGGGCAGGCGCAGCTCGAGCGTGTCCTCGGTGGGGCCCACGACGCGCTCGAGCAACGCGTGTTCCTGCTCCTCCTGCGCGGTGAGCAGGTAGGGGCGGGACTCCACGGCGGGCAGTTGGAAGGTGCCGTCCGGGCCGGTGGTGACGTCCGCGAACGAGCTGGCGTGCTCCGCGTTGGCGACGTCTTCCGGCCGCAGCGACAGGGAGACGGACACGCCGGCCAGCGGGGCGCCGGTGGCGTCGTCCACCACGCGGCCCTGGATGACGTGGCCCGCCTCCACGCGCACCGTGCCCAGGTCCACGTCGCGGCCTTCGGGGACGTCCACGTCGCGCTGGGTGAGGGCGTGGCCCGGCGCCTGGAAGACGAGGTGCTGGGGGCCGGGCTCCTCCACGAAGACGGTGAAGGCGCCCTTCGGGTCGCGCACCGCTTCGTCGTTCACGGTGAAGCGGGTGATGGGCGTGCCGTCCTTCCTCGCCAGCCGGCCGGTGACGCGGCCCTGGAAGGCCAGGGTGATGCGCACGTCCATGTTCCCCGCGCGGGCGATGAGCTTGGGGCCCTCCTGCTCCTTGAGCCACCGGTTGAGCCTCGCGCGGGTCTCTTCGAAGGTCTCGTCGTCCGGGGCCTCGTCGGGGCGCTCCTTCCTGGGCGGCTGGGGCAGCGCGTAGCCCGGCTTCGCCGCCGTCAGCTCGTAGTCCCAGTCGCGCGCCAGCGGCTCCAGCACGAAGCGGCCGTCCGGGCCGGTCTTCGCGGAGAGGGGGGAGTACCCGCGGCCTTCGCTGTTCTCCTCCTCCTTCGCGGTGGCCTCCACGATGACGTCCGCCAGGGGCCGGCCCTCCGCGTCCACGACGATGCCGCCCGCGCGGCCGTCCATGTCCAGGCGCAGCGCCAGCTCCACCGTCTCCGAGCCGCGCAGCACCACGCGGTCGGGCAGGAGGCGCTCGTAGCCGCCCGTGGTGGTGCGCATCCACACGGCATAGGTGCCGGGCGGCAGGCCGTGGATGTCGAAGCGGCCGTCCTCGCCGGAGGTGCCCGCGAAGGTCGTGCGCTCGCTGTCGGGCGAGTCGCCGTCGTCTTCCGGGGGCTCGTCGTGGACGCCTCGCGAGGGCTCCGCCTCCTGCTTCACCAGGGAGACGTCCACCTCGTTGACGGGCGCGCCGCGCGAGTTCGTCACGGTGCCGCGCACGGTGCCGCCCGCGTCCAGGGTGAGCTTCAGGCCGGAGGTGGGGGCGCGGACCTGGAGCTTGCGCGGCAGGTAGCCGTCGGCCTCGACGGTGAGGGTGCCGGAGAGGGGCTGGTCCACCTTGATGGCGAAGCGGCCCTCCGCGTCGGAGGTGGCGTCGAAGGTGACGGGCACGTCGCGGGGCGGGTGCATCAGGATGAACGAGCGCGCGTACATGGGCGGAGGCGCGTCCGCTTTGCGCTTGCGGGCCGGGGGATGCAGCGACAGGGAGGCGTCCGCCACCGGCTGGCCCGCGGCGTCGGTGACGACTCCCTCCACGAGGACGGCGGGGGAGAGGACGAAGTCCAGCGCAGGGCCGCCCTCGGCCACGGTGCGGGTCGCGGTGAGGTCCAGCATCCGGTCCGCCACCACCTGGAAGGTGTAGTCGCGGGCCCGGAGGGGGCCCAGGCGCACGCGGCCGTCCGCGTCGGTGGTGCCGAGCGGCTGGAAGATGGGGGCGCCGAAGTGCTCGGAGAGCTCACTCGGCAGGTCGGCGCTCACCTCCGCGTGGGCCACGGGTTTGCCGGCGGTGTCGCGCACGGTGGCCTCCACGTAGAAGGTGGTGCCCAGGCGCAGCGTCACCCGGGCCTCGCGCGGGTCCTCCGGGAGCGTCACCGGTTCGCGCGCCAGGAGGCCGCCCTGCTCCGCCTCCAGCGTGTACTCGCCGGGGGGCAGGCCCTCCAAGGTGAAGCGCCCCTGGTCGTCGGTGGTGGCGACGCGCCCGCCGTCGAGCTCCGTGACGGTGGCGCCGGCGACGGGGTGCTCTCCGTCCACCACGGTGCCCACGATGCGCCGGGGGGCGAACAGGACGATGTCCTCCTGCATGGGCTCCACGGCCACCTCCCGCATCCACGCGGTGAGGCGCCCCGGCCCGGCGGCGAGGAGGCCATAGGTGTCCCCGGGCAGGGGGCCCAGGGAGAAGCGGCCGTCCGCGCCGGTCTTCGTCTCGAAGTAGCGCGCCGTGCCGGTGTGCAGCACGGTGACCTGGACCTGGGAGAGCGGGGCGCCGTCCTCGTCCACCACGCGGCCGGTGAGGGGCTGGCTGGCTTGAATCGCCAGCGTCACGTCCCGGGTGCCGGTGACGACGTCCTCCTGGAGGCCCGCGCCCCGCGAGCCCAGGGCCCAGAGGGTGACCGTCCCCTGGGGCAGGCCCTCCAGCGTGAAGGTGCCGTCCTGCGCGGAGGTGGTGCGGGACAGGACGAAGGCGCCGCCCCGGTGGGCCTCCACCAGCTCCCGGACCCACTGGAGGGCGGTGACGGATTCGCAGTCCTCCGACACCAGCGAGACGCCGGGCTGGGCCGTGTCACACGCCAGCTCCGTCAGGGTCTCCCCGGGCAGGGGGACGGAGGCGGAGACCTCGATGCCGGCGACGGGCTGTCCCTGGAGGTCGACCACGCGGCCCTGGACCTGGAGGGCGCCCTGGGGCGGCGCGGGCGGCGCGGGGGGGAGCTGCCGGCGGGCGGCGGGGGCGGCCGGCGGGGACGCGGGGACGGGGGGCGTGGGGCGCGGCCACCAGAAGACCCCGGCTCCGAGGAGGAGCAGGAGCACCACGCCTCCCATGACCACCGCCGACGTCTTCCTCATGGCGCCCCTCCAGGGTGGGCGACTGTAGCAGCAGCGCTGACGCGGTCCTCCAGGAGGGCTGGCCGGCTGGCTGCTTCCGTGGGGGGCGGCGAAAAAGAACGGGGCCGAACCAAGGTTTTTCCCGGCCAACGTATTGAAGGCGAGGTGGGGATGCTGGGGGCAGAGCCACCAGGGTCCAAGGGCTCGGGCCGCGGAGCGGACCGGGCGGAGGGGGAACGGGTTTCGGGGGTCGATCTTCCGGGACTCAAGGTTTTCGGCAGTCGACGTTTTGAAGGAAAAGCAGGACGGACGCGGAGCTTTGGGGGCCGCATCCGAGAGGGGGACCCCTCGGGGGAGGGGTTGAGTTACTGGGAGCGCGTCGAGGGGGCGCGCTCCCAGTATTTTTTTGTGCACCTGCCTATCCGCTGGAGACCACCCGCAGGGGTTGGGCGCCTTCGCGGGGGGACTTCGTGGCGCCGGGCAGCTCCAGGACGTGGGCGCCCTCCGCTTCGAACAGCTCGCGCAGCCACGGGTGGCAGGTGAAGGCGAGGACCTGGTGGGCCTCCGCCATCCTCGCGAAGAGCCGCACCGCGCCCCGGGCCCGCTCTGGATCGAAGTTCACCAGCACGTCGTCCGTGATGAGCGGCAGCGCGCCCCGCGTCTCTCCGAAGTCGCGGATGACGGCCAGCCGGAACGCGAGGAACAGTTGCTCGCGCGTGCCCCGGGAGAGCTGCTCCGCGCTCCAGTCCCTGGCGCCGTCGCTCACCCGCAGCTCGCGCGCGTCCCCGGCCGGGATGAAGACGCGGCGGTAGCGTCCCGCTGTCAGCTCGGAGAACAGCTCGCTGGCCAGTTGGATGACGCGCGGCTGCTGCTCCTCCTCGAACCTCCGGCGCGCCCTGCCGAGCAGCGCCAGCGTCAGCCGGTCCGCCGCGTAGCGCGTGGCCAGCTCCGCCGCCTTCGCCCGCAGCGTCTCCTCCTGGATGCGCAGCCGGGACACGCGGTCGTCGTTCTCCCACTGCGACAGTTGCGCCTTCAGGCTGCCCTGCTCCGTGAGCACGGCCTTGTGGCGCTCGCCCTCGGCCTTGTGGCGCTCGCGCAGCGTGGCGAGCTGTTCCTTCAGGCCCGCCTCGCCGCCCGCCGCGTGGACCTCCTCGTTCGCCGCGTTCTCACCCAGGCCGGTGAGCGCCTGCACCCGCTGGACGTGCTCGCGCACCCGGGCCGCCAGCTCCGCGTACCTGCGCGCCTGCACCGCGCGGCGGCGGAAGGTGGCCTCGTCCTGGCAGCCGCCCTCCGCGAGCAGCGCCTCCCACGCCTGGTCCTCGTCCAGCGCCAACTGGTCCAGCCGCGCCTTCTCCGCGAGCAGCTCTCCGCGCTGTCCGTCCAGGTGCCGCTGGTCGGCCGCCCGGGAGCGCACCTCCTCCAGCGCCACGGACACGCGCGCGGCCACCGTCTCCGCGGGGCCCGGGGGCAGGCCCGCGGCCCGCGCCTCCTGCAACAGCCGCGTCGTCACCGCGCCGCACGCGGCCTCCGCCGCCGTGAACTCCTCCTCGTCCGTGCGCAGGTCCACCAGCCGCTGCCGCAGCGCCGCGGCATCCAGCCACAGCGTCAGCGCCGACGCCGCGGAGAGGGCCTCCGGGAAGCGGCGCGCCACCAGGAAGGCCCTCCACTCCTCGCGCAGCACCTGTTCACGCTGGCTCGCGCGCAGCCGCGCCTCCTCCACGCGCTGGTCCTCGCGCGCCGCCGTGTCCCAGGCCGTGCGCAGCGTGTCCTCCTCGCGCACCAGCAGCTCGCGCCGCTCGGCCTGCGTCAGCAGCTCCGCGAGCAGCGACTCCTGCGCGGCCAGGTCGGACAGCGACGCGCCCGGGGACAGCCCCGCCGCGCCGGAGGCGTTCAGCAGCTCCCGCTGGAGCAGCTCCTCGCGCGCGCTCATCGCCGCCTGCGCCGCGCGGAAGCGCTCCTCCTCCTGCTGCCGCCAGCGGTGCCGCGCCGCCTGCGCCTCCAGGCTGGCCTTGCGCGCCGTCTCCACGCGGTGGCGCACGAGCAGCAGCAACCCCACCAGCAGCAGGGCGCCCACCGCGCACAGCACGCCCACCGACGGGCCCGCGAGCCACGCCGCGAGCGCCGCGAACCCCAGCGCCACGAGCGCCGCCGCCACCACCCACGACAGCGGCAGCAGCGAGCGCAGCGGCACCGCGTCCGTGGGCGCCCGCACGCCGTCCAACTGGCGGCGCTGCTCCATCCGCTGCTCGGCCAGCCGCTCCAGGTCTCCGCGCGCCGCGCGCATCCGCCCCACCGCCGCCTGCCGCTGCCGCACCTGCGCGGGCCGCGCCTCGGGCAGGGCGGTCAGCTCCGCCTGGACCCGCCCCAGCGCCGACTCCAGCCGCGTCCGCTCCTCGCGCGTGCGCGCCTGCTCCGCCTCCGCCCGCGCGAGCGCCGTGTCCGCCGCGTCCAGCCGCCCCGCGAGCGACTCCAGCTCTCCGCGCGCCCGCGCGCCCAGGTCCAGCGCGAGCAGCCCGTCCGCGTCCACCGCGAGCCCCAGCTCTCCCAGCGACTGCTCCAGTTGCCGCCGCCGCGACGTGAGCGACGCCCTGCGCGCGGGCAGCGAGCGGAGCTGCTCGGAGTGTCCGGAGTATGTGGCCAGCGCAGTGCGCAGGGACTCCGCGCGCTCGCGCACGGGCCAGGGGGCCGCCAGCCGCTCCCGCGCCTCTTCGATGGGCGTCAGCCGCTCATGGAGCTGCGCCTGCTGGGCCCGGTACGTCTTGCGCCGCTGGAGCACGTCCTCCAGC
This sequence comes from Corallococcus sp. AS-1-12, assembly GCF_020036995.1. Classification (NCBI taxonomy): domain Bacteria; kingdom Pseudomonadati; phylum Myxococcota; class Myxococcia; order Myxococcales; family Myxococcaceae; genus Corallococcus; species Corallococcus sp. AS-1-12. The sequence continues at coordinate 28,027 of NZ_JAIQDD010000038.1, forward strand.
CGCGTCTCCGCGCCCGGCGGGAAGGAGTCCAGCGCCGGCAGCGTGGCCAGCTCCGCCCGGTCGCGCGCGAGCACGGCCAGGTCCCCCAGCGCGGACTCCAGGCGCGAGGCGTGGTCCAGTGCGTGTTCGGTGTGCTTGCGCGCCACCTCCAGCGCGTGGCCCTCCGCGACGCGCTCCGCCAACTGGTCGCGCGTGGAGAAGTAGAGCGCGGGCCGGTCCCCCGCCTCGCGCAGCGCCTGCCGCACCTCCTCCAGCTCCTTCATCACGCGGTTCAGCTCGGGCTTCTGGCCGCGCGGCGCGTACAGCGCCTCGGCGTCCTTGCGCAGCCGCTCCACCGCCTCCGGCAACCTGCGCGCGCCCTGCATGCCCGCGGCGAACAGCGCCTCCGACACGCCGCGCTGCTGCGCGAGCCGCTGGAAGGAGGACAGCTCCTCCAGGCGGAAGGCGAACACCTCGAAGAACAGCTCGCGCGGCACGTCCGCCAGCGCCTGGTCGAGCAGCGTCTCCGGCAGCGGCTGCCCGTCCAGGCCGCGCACCGTGAGCGTGCCCTCCGACGCGCGCTTTCCGCCGTGGCGGTGCACCACCAGCGGGCCGCAGGCCGTGTCCAGCCACAGCTCTCCGCCGAAGAGCGCGCCCTCCGGTTCGTAGCGCTCCGGCTGGCCGCGCTTCTCGAAGCCGAACAGCACGCCGCGCAGGAACGCCAGCAGCGTGCTCTTGCCCGCCTCGTTGGGCCCGTACAGCAGCGTGAGCCCCGGCCCCGGCGTCCCCGAGTACCCCCGGAAGTGCCCGAAGCCGTCCACCTGGAAGCGGTTGATGCGCAGGCCCGGCTTCATGATGCCTCCTCGTGGAGCTGCTCCACGCCGCGCTGGCCCGCCTGGGCCACCAGCTCCGGCCGCGGGGCCTCCAGCGCATCCACGCCCAGCCGCTTGAGGCGCTGCCCCAGCGCCGTCAGGTCCTCGTCGTCCCACAGCGCCGCGAGCGCCTCGTCGTCCTGGGACAGCGCCTGGGCCTCTTCCAGCAGCGTGCCCAGGAAGCCGCCCCCGGCGCGCACCGCCTCCAGGTCCACCTCCGGGCGGCTGCCATCGCGCAGCGACTCCAGCAGCACCGGCGGGTGCGCGCGCGCCAGCCGCTCGCGCAGGTCCGCCTCCAACTGCGTCCGGGCGCCCGGCCGCGCGAGCTCCCGGTGCAGCGGGCCGCGTCCGGCCAGGGTGAGGCGCACCGCGTGCCCGTCGAAGTCCTCCGCGCAGCGCGACTCCACCACCTCCGTGGCCACCGCCTGGAGCATGTCCAGCGACGTGACGCCCGCGAGCGGCACGTCCAGCCGGTGCCAGCGCACGCGGTCCACCGGCACGAAGCGCCTGCGCGCGACGCCGTCCTCCACGTCCACCACCACGCAGCCGCGCTCGCCCGTCTCATGCACATGGCGGCCCTGCGGGTTGCCCGGGTACACCGCCACGCCGCCGCCGGGCAGCAGGTGCTCCGCGCGCGTGTGCACGTGGCCCAGGGCCCAGTAGTCCAGCCCGCCCGCCGCCAGGTCCGCGGCCGTGCAGGGCGCGTAGTTCGCGTGGCCCGCGTCGCCGCCCAGGTTCGCGTGCAGCAGGCCCACGCTGAAGTGCTCGCCGGTGCGGCGGAACCTCGCGGACAGGTTCTCGCGCACCTCCACGTCCGGATAGGACACGCCCTGCACATGGCACAGGCGGTGGCCCTCGCGCCGCACCTCCACGTCCTCCCACTCCGGGCCGAACACCTTCACCGTCGCGGGCAGCCCCAGCGCGCCGGTGTCCCCGCTCAGCGGATCATGGTTGCCGTGGACGATGAAGGTCTGGATGCCCGCGCGGTCCAGCCGCGACAGCTCCGTGTGCAGGGCCAGCCGCGCGCGCACGGAGCGGTCCTTCACGTCGAACAGGTCCCCGGCCAGCAGGAGGAACGTCACGCGCTCGCGCAGGCACACGTCCACGATGCGCGCGAGCGCATGGAAGGTGGATTGCTGGAAGCGCTCCAGGAGGGGGCCGTGCGTGGCCACTCCCCGGAACGGCGTGTCCAGATGGAGATCCGCGGCGTGCACGAAGGAGAAGCGCATCGTGCGGGCACCGTACCCGAGTCCTGACCTCCGCCCGACTTTCCCGCCCCCGGGGGTGATGCGCGGGTGGACACAGCACATGCCCCCAGGTCCCAGGCCGCGTTCACCTCTGGAAACCCCGCACGTCGGGTGCACGTCCAGGCCCCTTGCGCTTCGCGCGAGCGCCCCTTGAGCAAAGCAAAGGGGCGCGGGCGCGCCACCCGGGGCACGCCCGCGCCGTCCCAGGCCTCAAGGGTCAGCGGGTGGGCTCGGGGACCGAGCCGCCCGTGTTCCCGGTGTCGGTGTTGCCGCTGGAGCCCGGCGTCACGGAGCCGCCGGTGGTGCTGCCCGTGTCACCGGAGTTGTCCATGCCGGCGCCGCCCGTGCCCGCGTCGTAGCCGGAGCCGCCCGTGCCCGCGTCGTAGCCGGAGCCGCCCATGCCCGGCTCCACCGTCGAACCCGACGAGCCCTGGGTCGTGCCCTGCTCATGCCCCCCGCCCATGGAGGGCTCGGTGCTCTGCGTGCCCTGGGAGCCCTGGGTGCTTCCGGCGCCTCCCGTCCCGCCCACGCCCTCCTGCGAGCGCTCCTTGCTCTGGCACCCCGTCAGGGCCATCGCGCCCGCCACCGCTCCCAGCACCATCCATCGCGTGAAACCCATCATGCACGTCCCCCCTTGTTGGTGTGACGAACCCAAGGCTGGGGGTGGGGCGACGCGAGAGCATCGTCCGGGGGCTGCACGGTGCCGGGCCGCCCTCCCTACGTGCCACGGGGCAGGGGCACGTCGGGTTGTCCGCCCTGTCACGGTGGATCAGGGCTCGCGGCGCAGCACGAGCAGCGCGTACTCCAGGCCGCCATCCAGCAGGCCCTGTTGCAGCCACAGGTGCTCGCGGCGCGACTCGGCGCGCACGGCGTTGAGCGCGGCGCGCAGGCTGTGCGGATCCGTGGGCGCGCGGGCCAGGTGCTCGTGGACGCGCAGCTCCGCGCTCAGCGTCCAGAAGCCCACCGCTCGCGCGGACACGTCGTCATGCGCCTCCAGCTCCAGGCCCGCGTCGCGCGCGTCGGAGAGGAAGGCGTTCACGCTGCCCAGGTGCCGGCTCCACGCGTTGTCGGAGGGGTGCACGGCGTTGGGCCGCACCCAGAAGCAGTCCGCGATGGCGAGCATGCCGCCGGGCTTGAGCCGGGCGTGCACGCCGCGCAGCCACTCCACGCGGGGCAGGGCGCAGGTGTTCTCCACGGCGATGACGGCGTCGTAGCACTCACGGGGCCGGGGCGGCTCGCCCGTGTACGGCCGCACCTGCACGCGCGCGCCCAGGTCCGCCTCGTGCACGAAGCGGCGCGCCTGCTCCAGGTGCGCGGGCACGGTCACCAGCGCCGTCACGCGCGCGCGGTGCTCCTGGGCCCAGTACAGCGCGCTGCCGCCCAGCACGCTGCCCAGGTCGAGCACCTCGACGCCCTCCGGGAAGGGGCCCATGGCGCGCGAGAGCTCCGCGAGCATCCGCTCCTGCGAGTCCTTCAGCCGCTCGCGCAGCTCCGGCGCCGGGGTGCCGGGCGGAGGCAGCCGATCCACCAGCCCCGTGTGGCAGTACACGCGGGGCCCCGTGCCCTGGCGGGCGAGGCCGCGCGCGGCGAGGGCTTCATGGTAGGCGCGCACGTCGAACGGGGTGAGCAGGGGCGGGCCGCTGGACGGATCCACCGCCTCGTTCGTGTCGCGCCCGCGCGTCAGGGACGTGGAGGGGTTCGGGATGAGGGCGCTGAGGGGCTTCATGGGTACTCCCGGGGCAGCAGGATGCGGAGCAGGGCGCCGCCTCCTGGTCCGTTGTGCCGGTGCAGCAGGCCTCCGCTGGCGCGGAGCAGGCACTCGCTGGTGTAGAGGCCCAGCCCCGTGCCCTGGGACTTGGTCGTGTAGAGCTCCTCCGCGGGCGCGTTGAGGCGCTCCGGAGGGAAGCCGGGTCCGTCGTCCTCGATCTCCACCTCCAGGCGTCCGCTGAGCGGTTCGGTGCGCGCCCGGATGAAGACCCGGGACGCGCCCTGCTCGCCATTGCCCTCGCATGCGTTGACAACCAGGTTCTCCACCACCCGGCGCAGCGTCAGCGGCCCGCCGCGCAGGAGCGCGCGAGGCGGCTGGGTCGGCGGCAGCTCCACGTGGATGTCCACGTCGGGGAAGCGCAGGGACACCTGGGCCTGCACGGACTCCAGGACGAGCCCCAGGTCCACGGCCTCCGGCTCCGTGCCGGCGAAGCGGCGGCTCTTGGCGCGCACCTCCTTCACCATCTCCTGGAGCTGCCGCAGGCTGTCCTGGAGCTGGCGGGCCTGGTCCTCGAAGCCGGTGCGCGCGAGCACGCCGCGCTGCGTGCCGAAGGCCTTCATCATGTCCGCGGCGGTGCCGGCGTCGTGCAGCACCTGGTCCATGCCCTGGTGGTGGCCCAGGATTTCCGCCATGGCCTGGGTGAGGCGGCCCACGTCGCGCTCCTGCTGCTCCACGAGCTGCGCGTGCACGGCGGCGCGCAGGCGGTCCGCGTCCGCGCGGGCCTGGTCGTGGCGCGTGGCGAGCGAGCCCAGGTACACCTGGGCGACGAGGGCGGTGGGGCCCACGACGGCGAGGAGCAGCCCGCCCTGGGCGCGCCACGCGAGGGCCGCCGCGCCCAGCAGGGCCACGAGCGTGCCGGCCAGGAGGAAGGGCTCGCGCCACGTCACCCGGTAGCGCTGGCCGTGCACCGCCGAGGTGCCGATGAGCAGCACGCCGAGGACGAGCGCGCCGGGGAGCGCGGCGAGCGCGGTGAGGCCCGCGAGGAAGAAGTGCTCCAGCGCCAGGCCCGGCAGCCACGCGAGCCAGTTGCAGGCCCCCACGCGCCGGTGGCGTGCGTGCACCCAGGCGAAGGCGACGCGGTGGACGGCGCAGGGCAGGAAGCACGCGAGCGCGGGGGTGAAGGGCACGGCGAAGAGGGTGTGGACGCCGGGGACCCAGGTCACGACGCTCACCAGCGCCGAGCCCTGGAGGAGGAAGCCCGCGAGGGGGCGCGCGCGCAGGGACGCGAGGAGCCGGCCCGCGTCCTGGGCGCGCATCCAGCGGCGGAAGGCCGTCACGCCCAGGCAGGAGGACGGGGGCGGGGACTTCACGCGCGGGCTCCGGAGCCGGACCGCGACATGGCGGTGCGGGCAGGACGGTGCCCGGACGGATGCAGGTCTCCGCGATACGGACGCATGCTGGTCAACCCCCCGGCACCAGGCGCAGCCCTCGACACGGAGAAGCAAAGGCGAAGGGGGGCTCGCCGGTCAAACGCGGGGGCGAGGGCAGTGTTGGCCAGTCCGCCGACCCTGGCCTCCCGGTCAGGGCGGGGGAGGACTCCTGTCCGGAGCGACAGTGCTTGGGAGGGCGTGCGGGGCGCGATAGAGGGGCGCCCCATGCGTGACAGAATCCAGACGGTGTTGCGGAACCTGGCTCAATCTCCGGAGTTGGAGGTGCGGTGGCTGCACACGTTGTCGCTGCTGGAGTTCATCGGTGCGCGGAAGATTTCGCGCACGGTGGCGGACCGGCACCCGTCGCTGGAGGTGCTGGGGCACCTGGCGGACGAGACGCGCCATGCGTTCACGTTCAAGCGGCTGGCCTGTGAGGTGGCGGGCCGCGAGGACGTGACGGAGTTCCTGAGCGTGGGCGCGGCGTCCGCGTGGTTCCAGTCGCTGGACCGGCAGCTTGCGGAGTGGGTGACGGGCGTGACGGGGACGGCGGACGTGTACCTGCACTACCTGCTCACCACGGCGGTGGTGGAGCGCCGGGCGATGGTGCTCTACCCGCTCTACAAGGCGGCCACGCGGCACGCGGTGGTGCGCGAGGAGCTGGGGCGCGTGGTGGTGGAGGAGCAGTCCCACCGCCGCGCCATCGAGGACGCCTGCCAGCAGCGCCTGGACAAGGCGGGCACGACGCTGGAGCCCGCGCTCGCGCTGGAGGAGCGCCTGTTCGAGACGTTCCTCACCCAGTTGGAGAAGGACGTGGCCCAGGCGCTCGCCGGAGCCCAGGCGGCCTGATTGCATCTCCGGGGCGCGAGGATTAAGTGACTCACTTCCGCGTCAGAAGTGAGTCAGGAGTGCTCGCCATGTCCCATCGATTGCAGCCCACCGTCTCCGACCCGGTCATGGAGCAGGTCCAACGGCTGCGGCGCGAGCTGGGCGGGGACGTCTCCGAGATCATCACCGAGGCCATCAGCCTGCTGGACAAGGTGGTGCTGGAGGCGCGCCGGGGCTCCCGGCTCGCCTTCGTGCCGCTCCAGCCCGGGCAGCCCCTGCGCGAATACAGCTCTCCGGCGCTGACCCGGCTGGAGTGGAAGGCGATGGACGAGGAGTCCATTGTCCTGCCCGCGAAGGACTTCGACCGGGTGGCCAAGGCCGTGGCCGCGCCCCCGAAGCCGTCGCGCGCGCTGCGCGAGCTCTCCCGCCGCCGCCGTCGCGAGCGCCCTTGAGCCGCGAGCCGCCCGTCATCCCCGCGCCGTTCACGGAAGCGCTGACCCGCGAGGACGCGGCCAGCGGCTTCCAGTGCGAGCACGAGGCCCTCAACCGCTTCTTCCGGCAGGACGCGGGCCAGAACCAGCGCCGCGACGTCAGCCGCACGTGGGTGCTGCGCCGCCCGGACACCCGGCCGGACTGGCCCCGCGTGCTCGGGTTCTACACGCTCGCCGTGGGGCAGGTGTCGCGAGACGAAGCGCCGGAGGCGGTCATCAAGCGTCTGCCGCGCTACCCGCTTCCCGCGGTCATCCTCGGACGGCTTGCCCGGGACTCACGGGTCCGGGGCGCGGGGGTGGGCGAGCAGTTGCTGGACGACGCGCACCGCCGGGCCCTGGCCATCGGGGAGAACGCGGGCGTCGTGCTCGTCATCGTGGATGCGAAGGACGCGTTCGCGGCCCGCTTCTACTCGCGCTTCGGCTACCGGCCGCTCATCGGCGTCAGGCCCGGCGCGCCGGAGTGGCCCCAGCGGCTGTTCCTGCCCTTGAGCCACCTGCGCGCGTCCTTCGAGGACGACGCCTGAGCCGTCAGGCTTCGTCGTCTCCGTCACCGGCCGCGCTGGAGAGCACCAGCTTCCCGCCCGTCCACGCGGCCTGGAGGTTCCTCGCGCGGCGTGCGCGCTTGCGGCTCAGCTCCACGCCCACCGCGTCCAGTCCCAGCGCGTTGGCCACCGCGAGCGCGGTGCCGTGGCCGCAGAAGGGGTCCACCACCGTGCGCGTGCGCGTCTGCTCCAGGATGAAGCGGCACGCCACCAGGCACGCGTTGAGCCCCATGCCTCGCGTCCACGTCACCTCGCCGGGGTCCGGCAACACGTCCGCCGTGGACTTCGCCGCGTCCGCCTTCAACCCCCGGCTGAAACACAGCAGGTGCGAGTACGCCGGCCTCCCGAACGTCACCGTCCCCGGCGCCCGGCGGCACACCACCTTGTGCCAGAGCGTGTCGCACCCCGCCGCCTCCGCCGCCTTCGACACCAGGTAGCCCTTGTCCACCCAGGCGCCGTCCTTCTTCACGTCCGACTGGTAGAACACCGCCACCCCGTCCGCCGGCACCCGCGACAACACCTTCGCCGCCGCCCCCACGAACCAGTCCTTCCACTGGGGCACCGTGAGCTGCGGGAACTCGGAGACGTCCGGCAACGACGCCACCACCGAGCACCCCTCCAGCACCGGCCGCGCCTCCAGCCACGCGAGCGCGTCCTCGCAGTACACCGTGCGCTTCGCTCCCGCCGTCCCGCTGCGTCCATCCGTCATGACGCACCCGAGTCTGCCGCAAGCGCGCACCCGCTCCCACCCTTCATTCCCTCCCCGCCCACCTACCCGTCAGGACAGCTCGCCCTTCCGGCCGCCGGGCAACCCCCGAGCATGTGGACGGCCACGCCCCAGTCGTGGCTTGCTACGCCTCCCCTGCAAGACGTGACTTCTCAGTCTTTCCCCCCGAAGAGGACAGCCCCCATGCCCACGACCCACGCGACGGATGGAACACCCCTGCACTACCGGGTGTTCGGGGACGGTCCTCGCGACGTGGTGCTGGTGCACGGGTGGATGGTGTCCGGCGCGGTGTGGGACTCCATGCTGGAGAAGCTGGACATGACCGGCCTGCGGCTCATCGTCCCGGACCACCGGGGCACCGGGGCCTCCGGACGGCCGGCGTCGGGGTACACGCTGGAGCAGTACGCGAAGGACGTGCTCGCGGTGGCGGACCACGCGAAGGCGGAGCGCTTCGCGCTGGTGGGCCACAGCATGGGCGGGCAGATCGCCAAGTGGGTGGCGGCGGGGTCGCCTTCGCGCGTCAGCGGCCTGGTGCTGCTCAACACGGTGCCTGCGGCCGGGTTGCCGCTGCCCCCGGACGCCGCCGGGCTGTTCCGCACCTCCGCAGGGGACCGGGAGAAGCAGAAGACCATCCTGGGCCTGGCCTGCAAGCAGTTGTCGCCGGAGTCGCTGGAGGTCCTGCTGAAGGACTCGGGCGCGGTGTCGAAGGACGCCATCGAGCAGTGCTTCGACTCCTGGACGGCGGGCGGCTTCGCGGACCGGCTGTCCGCCATCACCTCGCCCACGCTGGTGGTGGCCACGGATGATCCGTTCCTGCCGCCCACGTTCCTGCGGCAGGCGGTGGTGGGGCTCATCCGGAACGCGCGCCTGACGTACCTGCCGGGGCCGGGGCACTACCCCCAGGTGGAGCGTCCGGCGGAGACGGCCGCGCTGGTGTCGGCGTTCCTCGCGGGCAACGCCGCGCAGGCCTGAAGGAGGACGTGACATGGCCTGGGGGATGTCCTTCGAGCGCGACGCCGAGCACGACGTCGTCACCGCGAACTTCACCGACTGCATCCTGGTGACGGACGAGGACGTGGATCGCTGGCGCCGCGACGTGGAGGCGCAGTTCGCCAAGTTCAACGGCCGGGTGGACCTGCTCATCAACCTGGATGGGCTCGTCGTCCGCCACACGGCGGGGCGCACCTTCGGCAAGGTGCGCCGCGAGGTGCTGGAGCGCAACACGCACCGCTCGTACCGCTACGGCGGTGACGAGATGACGCTCATGTTCATTGGCACCAGCGGCGTCATCAACGGCGCCGCGGTGAACCACTTCCCCACGCGCGAGGCCGCCCTGGCGGCCCTGCTCGCCGAGCGCGAGAGCCTGCGCAAGCGCGGCTTCACGCCGTTCCTGCCGGGCGTCGTCAACACCAAGCCCTAGACGCCCGCGAACCACTCGTAGCCCCGGTCCTCCCAGGTGCCCCCCGTGGCCTCCGGGAGGAAGCGCACGGTGGTGAGGTACTTCACCATCTTGTAGCCCAGCTTCACGCCCGAATAGAGGCGCAGCGGCGCGCCATGGCCGGGGATGAGCGGCGCGCCGTTCATGCCGTACGCGAGCACGGTCTGCGGGTGCAGTGCGCTCGGCGCGTCCCAGGACGAGTAGTAGCCCTGGTCGAACGAGCGGAACTCCACGAAGCCCGCGCGCGGATCCGCGCCCACGGCCCGCGCCAGGTCGCGGAGGGCCACGCCGTGCCAGGACGCCACCGCGCTCCAGCCCTCCACGCAGTGGTGGCGGATGCGGGAGTCGGTCCGGGGCAGCCGCCGCAGCTCCTCCAGCGTGAAGGCGCGCGGCCGGGCCACGAGTCCCCCCACCTCCAGCCGCCAGCCCGCGGGGGCCAGCGGCACGGTCTCGGAGATGAAGTACTGGGGGAAGTCGCCGGGCGGGGTGAGCTGCTCGATGGGCTCCTCGGGGGCGAGCCGGGCGGGGTGGAAGAGGGCGGACTGGGCGCGCTCGTTGAAGCGGTCCATCACGCCGAGGAAGCCCGCGCGCGGACGCTGGGAGTCGCACGCGCTGGTGGCGAGCGCGGCGGCGCCCAGGAGGACGCGGCGGCGGGTGAGGACGCGCTCAGCGGGCATCGGGCCTCCTCCCGCCGGTGATCATCTCCCCGAAGGTGCGCGGGTGCAGGGCGACCAGGATGACGTGGCCCACGGTGAAGAACGCGAACAGCGCGAGCAGCAGCAGGTGCACGAAGCGCGCGGGGTCGTAGCCACCGAAGAGCCTTGTGAGCCACTGGAGCTGCACGGGCTTGTAGAGGACGAGCCCGGACAGGATGGACAGCGCGCCCATCACGAGGGTCGTGGTGTACGCCAGCCGCTGGAGCCCGTTGTAGAGCCCCGTCTGCACGGGCGCGGGGCGCAGCCGCAGGTAGTACGCGAGCGTGGCCACGGCGTCGCGCGCGTCGCGGCGCGGGAGGAACAGGCGGCGGCGCCACTCACCGCTGATGGCGAGATAGAGCACGTACGCGAACCCGTTGAGGGCCAGGAACCAGCCGAACGCGAAGTGCCAGCTCCGCGCCCCCGCGAGCCAGTCCCCCAGGCGCAGCCACGACGGCGGCACGGCGTCCTGGAAGGGGTAGAGCGCGAAGGGCCGCCCGCGAGGCCCCATGCGCGGATACGCGACGAGGATCTGCAACCCGCTGGCCGCGAGGATGGCGAGCAGCGGCACGTTGGCCCAGTGTGTGAGCCGGATGGGCCAGGGCTGGGGACGGCGGGACTCGGGCGGGTGCACGCGGCGGAACCCAACACCGCGGCGCCGTGCGGGACCATGCGGCGGGAGGATGGCGCGAACGCTCGTGGGAGGACTTCGCTTACGTCAGGGGACGCCGTACAGGGATTGCCGTGGCACTGGCCCTCGGGTCGCGGAGCATTGGCAGACATTGGACGGCGCGCCGGGCTCGCACGGCCTGGGTCCCCCGTGGATTGGACGTGTGGGAATCCCCCGGTATCGTTCCCTGACCCGTCCACCTTCCCCGAGGATGCCGTGACCCTGAAGCCTGCCCGTGCGTTGCACCTCGTGGGGTTGTTGCTGCTGAGCACGTTCGGTTGCGTGGAGGAGGATCCCGCCGTCACGGCGCCGCTGGCCGGTGGCGCGCGGCTCGTGGTCGCGCCACCCAGGTCCTTGGAGGCCGCCTCGGTGACGGCCTCGGTGACGCATGCGTCGGGCGCCACGGAGTCGAAGGCGCTGACGCTGGCGGCGGATCCGGATGGTGGCCTCGCGTGGTCGGCCGTCGTGAAGCCGGAGTCTCCCGAGGAGGAGCTCCAGCTAACCGTGACCGCCGAGGACGCCGCGGAGGCGGTGGTGGCCTCCGTGAGCCCGAACGCCGGGGTGAAGCTGCCGCAGTACGGGGAGTCGCTCGTGGTCCTGGTGCCCCAGCCCGAGTCCGGCCTGCCGGGGCTGGCCAACCACGCGCCGCGCATCCACGCGGTGCGTGCGCCGCGCGCCATCGTGGCTCCTGGCGACACCGTGGAGCTGCGCGCGGAGGCCAGTGACCTGGAGGGGCAGGCGCTGACCTACGAGTGGACCGCCTCCGGCGGGGTGCTCGATTGCGAGGACGCGGTCTGTGAATGGACGGCGGCGCCCCCGCCGGCCCCCGCTGCTGGCACCGGGGGCGACGCCGGTACCGACTACGACCCGGCCCTCAAGAATGACGCGTTGATCCGCCTGCGTGTCACGGACGCGCAGGGCGCGGTGTCCACGCTCCAGTTCCACATCGGCGTGGGCACCGTGCGCACGCCCCCGTCGCTGAGGAAGACGTGGTTCAACCGGGCCCCCGTCCCCTCCGTGGTGCCCGGGGCTCCCCAGCAGGTGAAGCGGGACACGCCCTTCCAGGTCCAGGCGACGGTGACGGACGAGGACGGGCCCGGCGAGCTGCTGACGTATTCCTGGAGCGCGACGTGCGAGGGCACCTTCGACGACGTCACCCGCGCCACGCCCTCCTTCACTCCGACGGCGGAGCCCCCGGACTGCGCCTGCCAGTTGAAGGGCGCCGTGAAGGACGGCTTCGGTGGAAGCACGGAGCAGCTCGTGAACCTGTGCGTGCGGGCGGAGGCGCCGCCGGTCCTGGAGACCACGTCGCAGTCCGCCACGAGCGCGCTCGCGGGCGAACGGGTGACCTTCACCGTGAACGCGGCGGATCCGCGCGGCGAGGCGATGACGTTCGCCTGGACGTCGAACGTCGGCGCGCTCGGCACGCCGGTGGGCAATGGCGCGGCGAGCACGGTGGACTGGACGGAGCTGTCCTGCCTGCCGGCGGACGTGACGCCCACCGTGGAGCTGGTGGTGACGAACGCCTCGGGCGCCAGCACGCGGCACTCCTTCCCCGTGACCTGGATGGGCCGGCGCTGCGGCCCGGGTGAGACCGCCTGCGCCATCACGCTGTCGCCGGGAGAGGTGACGCTGCGCGAGGACTGCGTGGTGCAGAGCGCGGTGTTCATCCCGGACGGCTTCACGTTCAACGGGGGCGGGCACACGCTGACCGCGTCCGAGGCGGGCGCGGGGGACCACTACAAGGGCGCGGTGCTGCGCAACCGGGGCGCGGTGGCGAATGTGCGGGACGTCACGGTGACGGCGCGGGGCCTGTCGGACGTGTGTGACGGGGACGCGGACCGGCTGCGCGGCATCCTGCTGGAGGGCGCGGGCGGCACCATCGAGGACACGGTGGTGGAGGACCTGAACCAGGCGGACAACATCGGCGGCTGCCAGGAGGGCTTCGCCATCGACGTGCGCAACCTCGCGCCGGACGCCGCGCAGGTGGCGGTGACCGTCCGGAACAACCGGCTCACGGGCTACCAGAAGGCGGGCGTGGTGGTGCTGGGGCGCGTGGCGGCGACGGTGGAGGACAACGACATCGACGGCCTGGGCCCCACGGACCGCATCGCGCGCATCGGCATCCAGCTCGCGCACGGCGTCTCCGGCCAGGTGGTGCGCAACCAGGTGCGGGGCAACGCGTACATCTTCGAGCGCGACTCCGGCTCCGGCATCCTGGTGTTCGGCGGCCCGTACTACGGCGCGGGACGCGAGCTGTGCCACGGCCTGCGCATCGAGGGCAACGTGCTGACGGAGAACGACGTCGGCGTCAGCCTGCTCCAGGCGGTGGACCTCGACTTCACGCCCCCGCCCGAGTCCCAGGACATCCAGGTGGTCGACAACACGCTGACCAAGGCGGGCCTGACGGGCTCCTATCAGGCCGCCATCTCGGACAACGGGACCGCGAACCTCATCAGCCGCAACCGCATCAGCGGTGCCGGCTACGACCCGGCCGAGTACCCGGACAACGCCCTCTCCGTGGACGTGACGCTCCAGGGCGATGCGCGGCAGGTGGGCTTCGCCACCCCGGCGCGGACGCTGGACGTGGGCGTGTGCTCGGAGGTGCTGGTCGTGCAGGGCCGGGACCTGGCGGACAACCTGGCCCCGCTGTCCGTGCCGGAGGTGACGCTCGCCGCGTCGGATCCCGGCGCGACCTTCCACCTGCTGCCGGACTGCTCGGACGCTCCCGTGACGGTGGTGAGCCTCAAGAACCCGCAGCGCGAAGGCCTCTTCTACGTCCGCGCTGCCGCCTCCGACCCGCTGACCGTCACGGCGACCGGCGACGGCGCGAGCAGGAGCCAGGAGCAGACGGTCCGCTGAGCCACGCTCCGCGTGCGCGCGGCGGCCCGACCGCCGGTCCAGGTGGAGACGATGGCCGCCGGATGTTCGCCTCGGCGAAGCGGGCGCGGTAGAGGGGAACGCGTGTACGGACGGGCGGTCATTTCCTGGGTGGGGCTCTGCCTCCTGTTGCTGCTTCCCGCGTGCGCGCCGCGAGCCACGAAGCCCGCCGCGCCCACCGCGCCCGCCGTGGCGCCCGGAGGCGTCGAGGCGCTGGCCCTGCGCTACCTGGACGCCTGGGCGCGCAACGACGTGGCCGCGCAGCGCCGGATGCTCGTGGACGCGCCCCCTGACTTCGACGCGCAGCACGCGCGCTGGCGGCAGGACCTGGGCGTCATCGCCTCGCGCTTCGACCCGGTGGTGCTCGAGTCCCAGGACGCCACCACCGCGGTGGTGCGCTTCCGCGGCGTGCACACGCTGCGCGGCCTGGGCGACTGGGAGGTCGAGTCCCGCCTGCGCTTCGTGCTCCGGGGCAGCCGCTGGAGCCCGCGCTGGACGCCGGAGGTGTTCCATCCCGACGCGCGGCCCGGAGACCGCTTCGGCCGCACGCGGAGCTGGGGCCCTCGCGCCGACCTGCTCGACGCGAACGGCGACCCGCTCACCCAGCCGGGCGAGGTGATCCGCGTCGGCGTGCTGCCGGGCCGGGTGAAGGACCGCGCGGCCGTGGCCAGCGTGCTCCAGTCGCAGCTCGGCGTGGACCCCGCGAAGGTGCTCGCCGCGCTGAACGCCGCGAGCGCGCAGCCCGAGCAGTTCCTCGCGTTCATCGACGTGCGCCAGGAGCGCTACCAGCAGGTGCGCGCCGTGCTCGCGCCGGTGCCCGGCATCTTCTTCCGCAAGCGGCCCGCGCGCCTCTCCCCCGCGGAGGGCTTCGCCGTGCACACGCTGGGCCGGGTGGGGGAAATCACCGCGGAGGTGCTCCAGGCGCTGGGCATGCCCTACCAGCCGGGCGACGTGGTGGGGCTGTCCGGCCTGGAGCGCGCGCAGGAGCGGACGCTGGCGGGGCGTCCCTCCGGCGAGGTGCGGCTCCAGCGCCGCTCCGGCGGCAGCGAGCTGCTGTACCGCTTCGAAGGCGAGCCGGGGCGCGCGGTGCGCACCACGCTGCGCATGGACGTGCAGGCGGCGGCGGAGGCGGCGCTCGTGGACGTCACCCGGCCGGCCGCGCTGGTCGCGGTGGACACGGCCACGGGCCAGGTGCTGGCGGTGGCCAGCCGGCCGCTCGGCGAGGGGTGGCACCGCGCGCTGATGGGGCGCTACCCCCCGGCGTCCACGTTCAAGCTGGTGACGGCCACGGCGCTGCTCGAAAGCGGCCTGAAGCCGGACTCCCGCGTGGAGTGCCCCCTGGAGGTGACGGTGGGCCGCAAGCGCTTCCGCAACTTCGAGTCCGAGGTGCTGGGCGCCACCACGCTGCGGCGGGCGTTCGCGCTGTCGTGCAACACGACGTTCATCCAGCTCGCGGCGAAGCTGGACCCCCGCGCGCTGGAGGACGCGGCCCGGCGCTTCGGCTTCGGGGTGTCCTACGACGTGGGGCTGCCGTCTCCCGGCGCCACCTTCCCCCCGCCCAAGGACGACGCCGAGCGCGCGGCGGACGCCATGGGCCAGGGCCGCGTCCTGGTGACGCCGCTGCACATGGCCACCGTCGTGTCGGCGGCGGCCACCGGCGTCTGGCACGCGCCCAGCCTGCTCGCGGACGCGGCGCCCGGCCCGGAGGCGCGCCTGGGCCCGGGCACGACGGACATGCTCCGCGAGCTGATGCGCGCGGTGGTGACGGACGGCACGGCGAAGTCCGCCGCCAGCATCCAGGGGCTCATCGGCAAGACCGGCACCGCGGAGTTCGGCACGTCCGTGCCGCCGGAGACCCACGCGTGGTTCGTCGGCGTGCGCGACGGCATCGGCTTCGCGGTGTTCGTGGAGGGCGGCGGCGTGGGAGGCCGCGTCGCCCTGCCGCTCGCGGTCCGGTTCCTCCAGGGGCTGGACGCGGCCTCGGTCCTCTCCTTCAAGCGGGACGACGCCAGCTAGGGCAGCGGGGCCGTCCCTCCGAGCGCCGCGCCCCTTCCCTCGCCGGCCGCTGGTCACCCCGGAGGACCCTGCCCACGTTGCGGGGATGGGCGCCCAACGCTCGAGCGGCCAGGGCACCGGGCCCATGGCGCACCCCCCGCGTCACTCCGGCGCGCGGCGGAGGCAGGCACCGGCGCGTGAAGGGCCCCCCGCCTGGAGCGAGCCGGTGGAGTCCCTGCGCGCCCGGCTGGGCGCCCCGCTCCAGGGGCTGTCCTCCCAGGAGGCCGAGGAGCGGCTCGAGTCCCTGGGCCCCAACGAGCTGGAGTCCCGCCGGCGCCGTTCGCTCCCGCTGGAGCTGCTGCTGCGGCTGGGCAACCCGCTGGTGCTGGTGCTGCTGGTGGCGAGCGGCATCTCGGCCGTCGTCCACGACCTGACCAGCTCCGCCATCATCGCCGTCATCGTGTTGATCAGCGTGACGCTGGACTTCGTCCAGGAGCACCGCGCCAGCAACGCGGCGGAGCGCCTGCGCGGCGCGGTGGCCCTGCGCGCCCGGGTGCTGCGCGACGGCGTGGAGCAGGAGCGGCCCGCCACGGAGCTCGTCCCCGGGGACGTGGTCCTGCTGGCCACCGGCAGCCGCGTGCCCGCGGACGCGCGCCTGCTGGAATCGCACGCGCTGTCCGTCAACGAATCGCTGCTCACCGGCGAGCCCTACCCCGTGGAGAAGACGCCGGGCCTGGCGCCCGCGGACGCGCCGCTCGCGGAGGTGGACAACACCGTCTTCGCCGGGACGTCCGTGCTGGGAGGCACGGCCCGCGCGCTCGTGTTCGCCACCGGCCGCGACACGGAGGTCGGCGGCATCGCCCAGGGGCTGGACGCGCCCGTCGCCTCCACCGCCTTCGAGCGGGACACGCGCCGCTTCTCCGTGATGCTGATGCGGCTCACGGTCCTGATGGTCCTGTTCGTGCTCCTGGTGAACCTGACCCTGGAGCGCCCGCTGCTGGAGTCCTTCCTCTTCGCCATGGCCCTGGCGGTGGGGCTCACGCCGGAGCTGCTCCCCATGGTGGTCTCGGTGACGCTGGCGCGGGGCGCCCTGCGGCTCGCGGACCAGGAGGTCATCGTCAAGCGGCTGAGCGCGGTGCACGACCTGGGCTGCATGGACGTGCTGTGCACGGACAAGACGGGCACGCTCACGGAGGCGAACATCCGGCTGGCGGGCACGGAGGACGCCGCCGCCCGGCGCAGCGAGCGCACCCTCGCGTGGGCCTGTCTCAACAGCCACTTCGCCACCGGCCTGCGCAGCCCCATGGACGAGGCCATCCTGGCCCGGGGCGCGGAGTGCACGCAGGGCTGGCGCAAGCAGGACGAGCTGCCCTTCGACTTCGAGCGCCGCCGCGTGTCCGTGCTGCTGGAGAAGGAGGGCCGCCGCGTCCTGGTGGTGAAGGGCGCGCCGGAGGCCCTGCTGTCCCGCTGCGAGGCGTGTGAAGTCCCGGAGGGCCCGCCGCGGGCCCTGGACGTGGACGCGCGCGAGGCGCTGCAAACCCGCGCCGACGCCCTGGGCGAGCAGGGCTTCCGGGTGCTGGGGCTGGCCTGGCGCGACGCCCCGTCCCAGCGCGAGCCGCTGTCCCCGGAGGACGAGACGGGCCTCGTCTTCGCGGGCTTCGCGTCCTTCCTGGACCCGCCCAAGCAGAGCGCCCGGCCCGCGCTGGCGGCGCTGCGCGACGCGGGCATCGCGGTGAAGGTGGTGACGGGCGACAACGCGCGGGTGGCGGTGCACGTCTGCCAGGAGCTGGGGCTGGAGGTGCGGGGCGTGCTCAACGGCGCGGAGCTGGCCCTGCTGGACGACCCGGGCCTGCGCGCGCGGGCGGAGGACACCACCGTCTTCGCGCGCGTGTCCCCCGCGCAGAAGAGCCGCATCCTGCGCGCGCTGAGGCAGCGCGGCCACGTGGTGGGCTACCTGGGGGACGGCATCAACGACGCGCCGTCGCTGCACGAGGCGGACGTGGGCATCTCCGTCGCGGGCGCGGTGGACGTCGCCCGCGAGGCCGCGGCGCTCCTGCTCCTGCGCCAGGAATTGGGCGTCCTGCACGACGGCGTCCAGGAGGGGCGGCGCACCTTCGGCAACGTCATGAAGTACATCCGCATGGGGACCAGCTCCAACTTCGGCAACATGCTGAGCATGGCCCTGGCGTCGCTGGTGCTGCCGTTCCTGCCCATGCTGCCCATCCAGATCCTCCTCAACAACATGCTCTACGACGTGTCGGAGCTGGCCATCCCGCTGGACACGGTGGACGCGGAGCAGCTCTCGCGGCCCACCCGCTGGGACCTGCGCTTCGTGCGCCTCTACATGGCGGTGTTCGGCACGCTCAGCTCGCTCTTCGACGCGGCGACCTTCACGGTGCTGCTGCACGGCTTCCACGCCGGGGCGCCGCTGTTCCAGACGGGCTGGTTCATGGAGTCGCTGACCACGCAGGTGCTGGTCATCTTCATCATCCGCACCCGGGGCGGCGTGGCGCGCAGCCGCCCCGCGCGGCTCCTGGTGCTGTCGTCGCTGGGCGTGGTGGCGGTGGCGTGCGTGCTGCCCTTCACGCCGCTGGGGCACTACTTCGGCTTCGTGCCGCCGCCGCCCGCCATCCTCGCCGCGCTGGGCGCGCTGGTGGCGCTGTACCTGGGCTGCGCGGTGGTGCTCAACCGCTGGTTCTTCCGCCGCTTCGACACCGCCTGAGGATGCAATCGCCCCGCCAACGGGGCGTAGGGAGGCGCATGCGAGTGAGCCCCCGAATGACCTGGAACCCGTTGCGCGTGCTGGCCATGGCGCTGCTGGTCATCCCTATCGCAGCCGGTGCCGCGACGCGGCAGCAGGAGCTGGACAGGCTGCTGACGCAGTACCACCAGTTGCGCCAGTTCAACGGCGCGGCGCTCGTGGCCAACGAGAAGGGCGTCGTCCTGAAGAAGGCCTACGGCCAGGCCAACTTCGAGTGGAACGTGCCCAACACGCCGGACACGAAGTTCCGCCTCGCGTCCGTGTCCAAGCAGTTCACCGCGATGGTCATCCTCCAACTGGTCGCGGAGGGGAAGCTGAAGCTCGAAGACACGGTGGCGTCGGCGCTGCCGGACTACCGCCAGGACACGGGCTCGCGCATCACCGTCGCCCACCTGCTCAACCACACGTCGGGCCTCCCCAACTACACGAGCCTGCCGGACTTCTTCGCCCGGGATTCGCGCGTGCCGTACCCCGTCGCGGACTTCGTGAAGCGGTTCGCCAGCGGCGACCTGGAGTTCGAGCCCGGCTCGAAGTTCGCCTACAGCAACTCCGGCTACTTCCTGCTGGGGGCCATCATCGAGCGCGTCACCGGCAAGACGTACGCGCAGGCGGTGCGGGAGCGCATCTTCACGCCGCTGGGCATGAAGGACTCCGGCTACGACGTCGCCGCGACGGTGCTCCCCAAGCGCGCCAGCGGCTACGAGCTGGGGCCGGAGGGCTACGTCAACGCCCCCTACCTGGACATGTCCGTGCCGTACGCCGCCGGGTCGCTGTACTCGACGGTGGAGGACCTCTACCGCTGGGACCGGGCGCTCTACGAGGACAAGCTCCTGCCGGAGGCCCTCAAGCAGAAGATGTTCACGCCCGGCCTGGAGAACTACGGCTACGGCTTCTCCATGGACCCGCTGAAGCTGGACGACGGCAAGACGGAGCTGGCCACCATCAACCACAGCGGCGGCATCAACGGCTTCAGCACGCGCATCTACCGGGTGCCCGCGAGCCGGGAGGTGGTCATCCTCCTGGACAACACGTCGCGCGGCGACAAGCTCAAGCCGCTGGCCGCAGGCCTCTTCAGCGTGCTCCACGGCATCCCGCCCAAGGCGCCCCGGACGGGCATCCGGGAACTGCTGAGCCAGACGCTCGACAAGCAGCCCATCGCGAAGACCATCGCGCACTACCGCGAGCTGAAGGCCACCAGGCCTGACGCGTATGACTATTCCGAGGAGCAGCTCAACAGCCTGGGCTACCAGTTGCTCCGGACGGGCCGCGCGGCGGACGCAGTGGAAATCTTCAAGCTCAACGTGGAGGTGTTCCCGAAGGTGGGCAACGGCTATGACAGCCTGGGCGAGGCGTACCTCGGGGTCGGCGACAAGGAGCAGGCGCGCGTGAACTACCGCAAGGCCCTGGAGCTGGACCCGAAGAACGCCAACGCGGCGGCCGCGCTCCAGAAGCTGGGGACGGCCGTTCCCTGAACCACGACTCGCGAAAGGGTGCCTGCATGAAGCTCTATTTCAATCCGCGCAGCCGGGCGATCATTGGCAAGTGGATGCTCGACGAGGCGGGGGCCGAGTACGAAATCGTGCCCATCGACCTGGAGAAGCGGGAGCAGAAGTCGCCGGAGTTCCTCAAGGTGAACCCCGCCGGCAAGCTGCCCGCGCTGGTGGATGGAGCGGCGCGCGTGTTCGAGAACGCGGCCCTCTGTCTCTACGTCGCGGACAAGTACCCGCGGGCGAAGCTGGCACCCGGTCTGGATGCGCCCGAGCGCGGCCGGTACCTGTCGCTGATGGTGTACTCCACGTCCCAACTGGAGCCGTCCATGGGCGACCACATGGCCAAGGCCCCCACGCCGCCGCAGCGCGGGTGGACGGAGTACGCGCAGACGCTGGACGCCATGGAGCGCGAGCTGGGGGACGGGCCCTACCTCTTCGGCGACTGGTTCACCGCCGCGGACGTGATGATCGGCTCCATGTTCATCTACCAGCGCATGCTGGGCGGTTCGACGGGGCGTCCGAAGCTGGAGGCCTACGTGGACCGGCTGCTCGCGCGGCCCAAGTGCATGAAGCTGGGCTGAGGGGCTCCGGGCCTCCGGGCCTCAGGGCGCGGCGAAGACCCGAGACACCGGGTCGGGTGTGAGGAATCGCGCGGCGGGGGTGAGGGGAAAAAAGGGGCATTTGCGTTGGGTGGGGGCAGGCGCGAAACCGGAACGGCCCTCACGGCCGCCGGGCGCCCCGCCTCGGGAGCAACCCCATGTCACCGTCCCCACGCCTCCGTTCCGTGGCCCGGCTCACCGCCGTGGCCTTCTCCACCCTGGGCTTCAGCGCGTCCGCGCAGACGTATGCCTTTCCCGGCGCCAGCGCGGACCTGCCCGAGGGCAGCCACTGGTGGATCGCCAGCGGCCACGGCGGCACGAACAACCGCGACCTGGAGGCCGTGCGCTTCGACGACGACGCGAAGCGCTTCACCCGCGTGAAGCTTCCCTTCGCGGACTACGCGGCCGACCCGAAGAACTCCGACTGGGTCATCTACGGGCTGCCCGTCTCCGCCATCGCGGACGGCGAGGTGCTCACCTGCTGGCGCAACGCCCCGGAGGGCCTCAAGCCGGTGGTGTACGGCGGTGACGACGTGCCCCACCCGGGCCGCACCTCCAACCCGCTGCGCATCCCGCGCTCGGGCAACCACGTGAACGTCCGCACGGACGACGGGAAGATCATCCTCTACGCGCACCTGCAGCCCGGGAGCGTCCCGGAGGAGCTCTGCCCCTTCAACGACACCTACGTGGCGGACGCGGAGGACCGCGTGGGGGACCTGCCCCGGGAGGTCATCGTCCCCGCGGCGCAGCGGGTGCGCGTGAAGCGCGGGCAGTTCCTGGGCCGCGTGGGCAGCTCCGGCGCCTCGTCGAATCCCCACCTGCACGTGCACCTGCAGCCCATGACGAGCGACACGACGGTGGGCACGTCCCTGCCGCTGCCCTTCTCCCACGCGTGGCGGAAGAACGGCGACGTGGACTTCGACTCGCCGCTCGTCTTCGACCCGCTCCAGAACCAGGCGCTCGACCAGTTCCCCTCCGCCATCCACCCGGATCCGCTGCTGCGCCGGGGCGACATCACCGGGGACCCGGTGCTGGAGGTGGCGACGGCGTCCTCGGGCAGCATGGTGGTGACGGCCACGCGGGACGTGACGGGGCGGCTGGCGCTGGGCTCGTGGCAGCTCACGGGGGGCGGCAACTTCACGAAGCTCCAGGAGGCCTCCGCGGGCGCCGCGAGCTCCATCGCCATGGCCCACCCGCACAGCGGCTCCACCCGCGACGTGGTGACGGCGCTGCGGGATGGCGGCGGGAACCTCAAGCTCATCGCCTGGCAGGTCGCCTCGAACGGCGCCATCGTGCGCAAGGGCGAGGCCGGCGGTGACGCGGACGCGACGGAGATCAACGTCGCCGCGCTGCCTTCGGGGCTGGGCGTGGTGAGCGCCATCCGCGACGCCACGGGCCACCTGAAGGTCAGCACCTGGGAGACGACCACGACGCTGGACACGGTGACCCGCATGGGCAACGGCTTTGGCGAGGAGGCGACGAAGGTGGCGATGACGCCCATCCTCAACGGCCGCGTGGACGGGGACGTGGGCCGCTTCACCGGCGTCGTCACGGCGGTGCGCACGCCGGGGGGCAACCTGAGCCTGACGGCGTGGGAGATCACTCCGCAGAAGACGCTCATCCCGCGGGGCACCCACCTGGCGGGCGCGGTGACGGACCTGGCCCTCAGCACCGTCACCGTGCCGGACGGCTCGCGCGACGTGGTGGTGGCCAGCACGCGCCTGACCAACGGGGTGCTGCGCAACATCTCCTTCGACGTCACCGCGGCCGGACAGTTCGTGCGCCGTGACCACGAGGACGGCGAGGCCATCCTGGACCTGAGCGCGACGCGCGTGGGCGGCGCGCACCTGGTGACCCCGGTGCGCGACACCACGGGCAACCTGCGCGTCTACACCTGGGACGTGGGCGTGGACGGCAAGGTGCGCCGCACCGGCAAGGAGCGCGCGGGCGCCATCGTGTCCGGCCTGTCCGCCACCTCCACCACCGTGGGCGTCCGGCTCGTCGTCACCGCCGTGCGCCTGACGACGGGCACGGGGGGCGGGGACCTGCGCCTGATTGCCTGGGACGCGAACCTCCGGTAGCGCGAGTGTCATTCCCCAGCGCTCGTGGACGCTGGGGAATTTTCCCGGATTGCCCGGCTTCTCCCGGGCGCCGATGATGCGTTCGAACGACGCTCGGCGCCCTTTTCGCGAGGAGAGGCATCTTGGAGTTGCGACACGGCCCATGGGCGGGAGCTTCCCCGGACGCCGGTTTGGAGACGCTGCGGCGGGACCTGGGCCGGGCGCTCGCGAGCGTCTGTCCCGCGTCGCTCGCGGACCGGCGGGAGGACCTGTTGCAGGTCGCGATGATGAAGGTGGTGGAGCTGCGCGGGCGCACGAAGGGCCAGGCGGAGCTGACCCCCGCGTACCTGTACCGGGTGGCGTACACGACGCTCATCGACGAGCTTCGGCGGATGGGGGCGCGCAAGGAGGTGGCGTTGGAGGAGGTGGAGCAGGGGCCTCAACACCCGGTGGCGCCGGGGGACCCGGAGCGGGCGGCGGGGGCCGCGCAGATTGCCCGGGCCGTGCGTGACTGTCTTCAGGGGCTGGTGCGGGACCGCCGGCTCGCCGTGACGCTGCACCTGCAGGGGCACACCGTTCCGGAGGCCGCGGAGCTGCTGGGGTGGGAGGCGAAGCGGACGGAGAACCTCATCTACCGGGGGTTGAGCGCGCTGCGTGCCTGTCTCTCCCTGAAGGGAGTCCAGCCGTGAGCGACCGCCGTCCCGAGGATGAAACGCTGGAGGCCGCGGGCGTGGAGCGGCTGCGCACGGCGCTGCGCGAGGACGAGGCGGAGGGGGAGCCGGTGGACGCGGACCTCGTCTGGCGCGCGGTGAGGCAGGAGCTGCCGGTGGAGGAGCGCCGGGCGGTCGTCGAGCGCGTCTCGGCGGATCCCGCCTGGGCGCGGGCGTGGCGGTTGGCGAAGGCGATGTCGCGGGCAGCGGCGGAGGCGGAGCGGGGGGCTCCGGCGGAGGGGGAGGCGGCGCCGCCGGCGGCAGGCGAGGAGGCACCCGCGAAGGTGGTGCCGCTGACCGCCCGGCGCTCCTGGCAGGCAAGGCCCGCATGGGCCGCGATGGCGGCGGCGGTGGTGGTCCTGGTGGGCGCGGTCGTGGTGGTGCGGCAGCAGCAGGCGAGGGAGGACCCGGCGCGCATCCGCGGTGGTGCGTCGGGGGCC
This sequence comes from Corallococcus sp. AS-1-12, assembly GCF_020036995.1. Lineage (NCBI taxonomy): Bacteria > Pseudomonadati > Myxococcota > Myxococcia > Myxococcales > Myxococcaceae > Corallococcus > Corallococcus sp. AS-1-12. Next base: position 51,586 of record NZ_JAIQDD010000038.1, read on the forward strand.
ATCACCTCGCAGGTGCCGGAGGCCACCGCGCTTCCGCGCGAGCGGTTCGTGCTGCGCTGGAGCGGCGTGCCCCAGGCGGTGTCCTGGAGCGTGCAGGTGTCGTCGGAGGATTTGAAGGTGTTCCATCGCGCGGAGCGGCTGGAGTCGCGCGAGTACACGGTGCCGCCGGACGTGCTCGCGGAGCTGCCCTCCGGGGCGCGCGTCCTGTGGCAGGTGGAGGCGCGGCTTCCGGATGGAAGCGTCCAGCGCGGCAGTACGTTCGTGAACCGGTTGCGGTGAGTGCCGCACCACCTTGGGCCAGGCCGGCGGCCCAATGACATACAGAGGGGGATGCAATGAAAGCAATCAATGTGGGTAGGGGATTCGTGCGCGCGCTGTCGATGATGGCGCTGCTGTGGGGTGTCGTGGTCGCGGCGCAGGCCGCGGCCCCGCTGTACACGGTGGTCGTGACCACGCCGCCCCTGACGGGCGCCACGCATGACACGGTGGTGGCCTCCGTGGTGGAGGCGGGCACCCTGCGGGCGCCGACGATGGTGCCCGTGACCCTGCGCATCCTGGATGCACACGACGTCGTGCTCGCGACCGTCACGGGGACCGTGAGCTCGGGATCCCCGCTGCGGGTGAGCGCCCGCGCTCCCTCCTCGGACGGGGTCCGCGCGCAGCTCGTCCTGCCGGCGGGCGCGGAGAAGATGGCCGCGGGTGTCCTGGTCCTCGAGCGGGCGGGGCTTGCGGCGGAGCCGCCTCCCCAAAGCACCTCCTGCGAGATTACCCTCTACACCTACGACCCGGCGACGGGCATGCCGGAGCCTGTCACGGCCATGGGCGGATGCGTGGCGGAGACCCTCTGAGGTGACCGGAAGGCGGCGACAGCGCATGGGACGACGGGGCGGCTTCACCCTGGTGGTGGGGCTGGCCCTGTGCGTCCCCGAGCGGGCCGCCGCCTCCGCGGAGCCCTCCGGACTCACCAGGTGCGAGGAGGGCTTCAACGCCCACCCGGAGGACTCCGACGCGGCGATGTGCTTCTACCGGAGCGCCCAGGGGCCCGCGGGGCGCGACGAGGCCCGGCGCAGGCTCCAGGGCCTCATCGCGCGGCACCCGGACCGCCCGTGGCTCACGCTGGTGCTCGGCCACGTGGAGCTGCTGTCCGAGCCCGTGCTGGCGGAGGCGTCGTACCGCCGCGCGGCGCTCGCCTTCCGCGACCTGGGGGACGCGGAGGGCGAGGTGATGGCCGGCATCAACCTGCGCAGCGTGCTGGGGATGCGCGGCCAGACGGAGGAGGCGCACCAGTGGGTTCTGCGGGTGGGTGAGGTGGCCCGGGCCTCCGGGGACCCCCGGCTGGAGGTGCGCGCGCTCATCCTGGAGGCGGCCGAACTCTCCGACCTGGGACAGGACCTGGGACGCGCCTACCGCCTGCTCAAGCGCGCGGAGGTGCTCACCTTCCCGGACGGCACGGACGGCATGAAGAAGCAACTGCTCAGCCCGCTGGCCACGGTGAGCTTGAACCTGGGGCGCTTCGACGAGGCGCAGGACCTGTATGCACGGCTCGCGGAGCTGGCGGAGCGCACGAAGGACGCGGGCACGGAGGCGCGGGTGCGCTTCGCGCTCGCGAACCTCGCCTGGCGGCGGCGCGAGGAGCATCCCGAACCCGGGGGCCGGCCGGAGCTGATGCGGCTCGCGAGGGAGGCGCTCGCGGCGTCCCAACGCGCGGGCAGCAAGGCCTTCGAGACGATGTCGCTGCGCCTCGTGGCGGAGCTGCTGGGGGACGAGCCCGGGGAGCGGAGGGAAGCGGAGGACGCCCTGGGCCGCTGTATCGACATCGCCCGGGAGAAGGACCTGCCCGAGCGGCGCATCTCCTGTCTGTGGACGCGCGCCGAGCGCCGGGCCGCGGTGGATGCGGCCGCCGCGTGGCGCGACGTGGACGAGGCCCTGGCCCTGGCCGCCGAGCACGACAACCCGCTCTACCTCGCCTCCGCCTGGCGGGCACGGGCGACGGTGGCCTTCCGAACGCGGCCACTGCCGGAGGCCCTGGGCGAGGCGGAGCGCGCGCTCGACGCGGTGGAGGTGCTGCGTCAGTGGCAGCGGGATGCCACCAGCCAGGCCGAGCTCTTCTCCGGCTGGGCCAGCGACTACCACCGGCTCGCGGGCCGCACCCTGGAGGCCGGAGAAGCCTCCGCCGTGCCACCCCGCGAGGCCCTGGAGCGCGCCTTCGCGGTGAGCGAGCGCCTGCGGGCGAGGACGTTGTTCGAGGCCCTGGTGGCCTCCCGCGCGCTTGCGATGCAAGCAGAGGCACCGGAGCAACGGAAGGCGCGCGACGGCGTGCTGCGCAGCCTGTCCGTCACCCAGAGGCGGCTGCTGGAACCGGCGCTGTCCGCGTCCGAGCGCAAGGGGCTGTTGGGAGCGCTCCAGGAGCTGGAGCGCCGCGAACGCGAGCTGCGTCCGGCGGCCCGGCGCGCGGAGCTCTCGTTCGCGTCGCTCGCCGCGACCGAGCAGCGCCTGGGCGAAGAGGAGGCACTGCTCGTCTTCCTCGTGGGGGCGGACCACGACCTCCAGGGCGCGCACAAGGGGGGCGCGTGGGTGATGGCGGTGACCCGCGAGGGGACGCGCGCCTACCGCATCCCGGAGCGAGCACGGCTGCGCCCCTCGGTGGCGCTCCTGTCGGGTCTCATCGAGCGCCGCGATGGTTCAGAGGCCGCCGCCGCCGCGGCGCTGTACGCGCAACTGCTCGCCCCGGCGCTGCGGGGCCTTCCGCCAAGGGTGTCGCGCCTGCTGCTCGTGCCGGATGGCCCGCTGCACGACCTGCCCTTCGCCGCGCTGCGGGAGCACGCGGACGGCCCGCCGCTGATGACCCGTTACGAGCTGGCGCGGGTGCCCTCCGCGAGCCTGCTCCACTACTGGCGCGCGCAGCCCGCCCGCCCTCCCGAGGGCGAGGCCCTGGTCCTGGCGGATCCCGACCGGAGCGACACCCTTCAGGGCACGCAAGTGGCCTCCGCGAGAGGCGGCATGTTCCTGGAGACCGCGAGCCTGGGCGCGCTTCCGGAGGCGCGACGCGAAGGCCGCTCCGTGAGCGAGTCCCTGGAGGACACGGGCGTGAAGCCCCGGCTGCTCATGGGTGCGGAAGCCTCCGAGCAGGCCCTCAAGGCGGCCCGCTGGGACGCGGTGCGCATCCTCCACATGGCCGCGCACGCGGTCGTGGACGTCGAGTCCCCCGAGCGCTCCGCCCTGGTGCTGGCCCCGGGCGAGGCAGGGGAGGACGGCCTGCTCCAGCCGAGGGAGATCGCGGAGCTGCGGCTGCGGGACGCGCTGGTGGTGCTCTCCAGTTGCCGGGGAGCCTCGGGCGCGCTGCTCGCGGGCGAAGGGGTGCTGAGCCTCGCGCGGGCCTTCTTCGAGTCGGGAGCGCGAGCGGTGGTGGCCAGCCTGTGGCCCATGCGCGACGCCGAGGCCGCGGCGCTGCTGGAGCGCTACTACCGGCACCTGGCGAAGGGGCGGGACGCGGCGTCGGCGCTGCGCGAAGCCCAGCGCGAGGCCTGGGAGGATGGCGAGCCCGCGGCCATGTGGGCCGGGCTGGGGGTGATGGGGGACGCGGCGCTGGTGCCGGTGCGGCCCGCCGCCGGGGGCACGGGGCAGGGGGTCCTCGTGGGGGTGTCCGTGGGGGCGGGCCTGCTGGGGCTGTTGGGATTCGGGGTCCACCGCGCGCGCCGGAAGCGGGGGAGCGGGCAGGCGGCGTGAATCCGGAGCGGCCGGCGGGGCGTGCGCGGTAGGGTGCCGGGGCGATGAGTGACGCGAGCCGTGAGCCGGCGCCGAAGCTGACCCTCGAGGTGCGGGACCTGCACAAGTCGTTTGGCGGGCAGGCGGCGCTGCGGGGCGTGGACCTGGTGGTGCCGGAGGGCACGACCTGCGTGCTGATGGGCGTGTCCGGTTCGGGCAAGACGGTGCTGATGAAGCACATCATGGGCCTGATGCGGCCGGACCGGGGCGTGGTGCTGGTGGAGGGCGAGGAGGTGGCGAAGATGAACGAGCCCGAGCTCAACCAGATGCGCCGCAAGCTGGGCATCCTCTTCCAGGCGAACGCGCTGTTCGACTCGCTGAACGTCTTCGACAACGTGGCGTTCCCGCTGCGCGAGCGCACGAAGATGTCCGAGCCGGACATCACCAAGACGGTGAACGAGACGCTGGGGAAGGTGGGCCTGTCGCACGCGGCCACGCGCTTCCCGGGAGAGCTGTCCGGCGGCATGCAGAAGCGCGTGGGCTTCGCGCGAGCGACCATCCTCCAGCCGAAGATCCTGCTCTACGACGACCCCACGGCGGGCCTGGATCCGCTCACCACGGCGGCGGTGAACGAGATCATCACCACGGGCAAGCAGCAGTTGGGCGCCACGTCGCTGGTGATTACGCCGGACGTGGCCTCCGCCTTCGGCATGGCGGACAACCTGGCGCTGATGCACGAGGGCCGCGTGGTGGAGTACGGCCCGCCGGACCACTTCCGCCAGTCGCAGCATCCAGAGGTGAAGGCCTTCCTGCGCAACTGGCTGCGCAGGCGCTCCGCGCGGACGCAGGCCTGACGGAAGTTCGAGTAGGCTTGAGGGGGCCCGGGGGCCGGCGGGTTCGTGATGGAAGCAGGAGTCCGCATGTCCCGCAGCAAGCTGCGTCCCGTGTTCAGGCGTCTGTGGTTGCTCGCGCCCGTCGCCACGTTGGGGGTGGGGTGTTCCTCGACGTGGGGATGTGATCCGGATGAGAACTGGAGCCAGCAGAACTCCCCCCTCCCCGCCACCCTGCGTGACGGAAGCGTCCCCACGAAGGACACCTCCTGCGAGGCGCTGTGCGATGCGCTCGGGGCCAGGACGCCCTGCTCCCGCGTCACGGAGGAAGGAGCGGACGGCAGCGTCGTCGAGTCGGTGAACTGCGAGGCCCAATTCCTCTGTGAGGGGCGCAGGCCGGAAGGCCTGTGCAGCGACGGCGCGGTGGCTTCGGAGACGCCCGCGCTGGGAGCGCTCTTCGCGAGGATGGCGCACCTGGAGGCCGCGTCCGTGCCGGCCTTCGAAAGGCTCGCGCAAGAGCTGGCCGAGCACGGGGCCCCGGAGCGCCTGGTGCGGGCCGCCAAGCGTTCCGCGAAGGACGAGGTCCGCCACGCGGAGGCGATGGAGTCGCTGGCCCGCCGTCACGGAGCGCCGATGCCGGAGCTGAAGGTGGCGCCGTTCCAGGCGCGGTCCCTGGAGGCGCTCGCCATCGAGAACGCGGTGGAGGGCTGCGTGCGCGAAACCTACGGCGCGCTGCTGGCGGGCTGGCAGGCCCGGAGCGCGGAGGACGCGCGGGTGCGCGAGTCCCTGGGCGCCATCGCCCCGGACGAGCTGAGGCACGCGGAGCTGTCCTGGGCCATCCACGCATGGGCGCTGGAGCGACTGTCCCCGGAAGCCCGAGAGCGAGTGGACTCAGCCCGCCGCGAAGCCTGGCGCGAACTGGAGCAGGACGCGGCCTCCAGCCACGTGCCGGACGAAGTGGCCCGCAACGCAGGACTGCCCTCCGCGGACGTGGCCCGCAGGCTCGTCAGGGAGCTGGCGTCCGAGCTGATGCCTGAAGCCCTGGCCTGGCTGGAACCAATAGATTGATTTTAGCTGGTCGCTGGAGTCAATCTATTGGTTGTGCCGCGCCAGAATCTATCCGAAGACACAACGCCCTTCGCCGTGGCCCGGGCCATCACCACGCTGGGACAGAACATCGCACGCGCCCGGATCCGGCGTGGGCTCCGGCAACTGGATCTCGCGAAGAAGACGGGCCTGGCGCTCGGCACCATCCGTCGAATCGAGGAGGGAAGCCCCACCACGGCGCTCAGCGCCTACTTCACGGTTCTCTGGGCGCTGGGGCTCGAGCGCGAGTTCAACGGCCTGGCCTCGCCAGACCGGGATGAAGAGGGCAAGACGCTGGAGTCCGCGCGTCAGCCCGCGCGGGTGGATCTCAAGTCAAAGGGAGGACTCGATGGCGACTTCTGATCCGTCCGGTTGCTACGTGTACCTCCAGCTTCCGGCCTCGCTCGACGTCGTGACCTGCGGGCGCTACGTGCAGCAGGACGGCGTGGGGCAGTTCGTCTACGGCAGGAGCTACCTGGCCAACCCTCGCGCTGTCGCGCTGGATCCCTTCGAGCTGCCATTGCGTGAAGGCGTCTTCACGACAGCGAGGCTGGGCGGCATCTTCGGTCCGCTGCGAGACGCTTCCCCGGATGCCTGGGGGCGCAGGGTCATCGAGCGGCAGTTGGGACGCGGAGACCTGAACGAGGTCGGCTTCCTGCTCAACTCGCCGGAGGACCGCGCGGGCGCGCTGTCGTTCGGGGAGAGCACCACGCCGCCCGCTCCCGTTCATCAGTTCAACAAGGTGCTCCAGTTGCGGCAGTTGCTGGAGGAGGCAAGCCGCGTCGAGCAGGGGCTGCCGCCGTCGCCCCAAATCGACGCGCTGGTGCAGCCAGGCAGCTCCATGGGCGGCGCGCGTCCCAAGAACGTCGTCGAGGACGATGACGGCTTGTGGATCGCCAAGTTCCCATCGCGAAGCGACCGGTGGAACAACGCCGTGGTCGAGCACGGCATGCTGGAACTCGCACGGGAGTGTGGACTTCGCGCGGCGTTCGGGAAGCTCATCCGGGTCGCGGGGCAGGACGTGCTCCTGGTGCGCAGGTTCGACCGGGAGCGGACGGGGCCGAACTACCTGCGCCACCGGATGGTCAGTGCCTTGACGGTGCTCCGTGCGGATGAAGATCCGCGAGCGGATCCGCGCGAGCGCAGGAGCTGGTCATACCTGCTGCTGGCGGATGAATTGAAACGCTGGGTTCGCGACCCGGACGAGGACCTGCGCGAGCTGTTCTCCCGGATGGTGTTCAACGCGCTCATTTCGAACATCGATGACCATCCCCGGAACCATGCGCTCATCGCCCCCGACGCCCACTGGAACCTGTCGCCCGCCTATGACCTGACCCCTGCACCCCAGGCCAGCACGGAGCGCGACCTGGCGATGGAGGTGGGAAGCGCCCAGCATCGCCGCGCCAACCGGCGCAACCTCTTGAGCGAGTGCGTCCGCTTCCGGCTGTCCAGGGACGAGGCCACCCGGATCATCGACGAGATGAAGACCCGCGTCTCGGCCCGCTGGCGCGACGTCGTCAGCCAAAGCGGTGGCACGGAAGCGGACCTGAAGGCCATCGAGCGAGCCTTCGACTACGAAGGCTTCGAGTACGGTACGGAGTCCTGAACCCACGGCTCAGAGGGGCGGCAGCTTCTCCAGGAAGCCCGAGCGGGACAGCCACAGCATTAGCGCGAAGCTGATGGTGTTGAAGGCCGCGTGGGCCACGATGAGCGGCAGCAGCCGCCCCCGGTACCAGAGGACGAAGCCGAACCAGGCGCCCATCACGAACGTCTGGAAGACCGCGAGCGTGCCCTCGTAGAAGTGCCCCACGGAGAAGAGGACCGCCGCCACCAGGATGGCCGGCACCCAGCCTCCCAGCACCACCTTCAGCCGGGGCACCAGGAAGCCTCGGAAGACGAACTCCTCGAAGCCCGTCACCACCACCATGATGGCCGCGAACGCCGGGACGCCCAGCCCCGTGTCCAGCAGCGCCGCCGCCACGTCCTTGCGCGCCGCCAGTTCCTGGCCCGCCAGCTTCAGCGCCACCGCGACCGCCGCCAGCGGCACGGACACCGCCAGGTGCACCACGTACGTGCCCGCCAGCACCACCCCGCCCAGCAAGAGCTCGCGCGCCCAGCCCTCGCGCACCAGCCCCACCTGCGCGGGGCCCTGGCCGTCACGCCACAGCAGCACCGCCACCAGCAGGCACATGCCCAGCGCCCGGATGACCAGCGGCGCCATGGACAGCGAGAAGCCCTTGTTCATCTCCGCGTCCGACGCCACCCACGCGCCCGCGCCCGCGCCGCCCAGCGCCACCACCAGCCCCAGCACGCCCCACCACGCTCCCCGGCGCGAGGACTCCCAGGGCCGCAGGAGCATCAGCCCCCACGCCAGCAGCGCCAGCTCCACCGCCACGGCGGCCCCCCGGCCCAGCCGGGCCACCGACGAGGGCCCCAGCACGGCGAAGAACACGAACGCGGCCTCCGCCAGCGCCTGGCGCTTCGGCGGGGCCTTCTCCAGCAGGACGGCGACATCACCACGCAGCGGCGTCATGAGTTCTCGGCGGGCAGGTACAGGGTGACGCCTATCTCGGGATCGAAGAGGGCGCGACTCCTCGCCATCTTCCCCACGTCGTCCAGCAACTGGTTGACGAAGGCATACCGCTGCACGAAGGCGTTGCTCCGGTTCTTCCAGCCGTGGGAGTCGAAGAGGTACAAGGCCTCGTCCCGCCGCACGACCGCCACCGTATAACCCCCGAGCACCAGCGCCACTCCCATCCGGGGGGCCCACTTCAGCAGGTTGGACAGCTCGCGCGACAGGGTGGCCAATGAGACGGAGCCCGCGCTGGCCATGAGCAGCCCGCGCTGCACCACGTCCTCCTCCGGAATCTCCTGCGGGTTGTAGTAGGGCGCCTGGGGCTGCAGGACGAGCGGATCCACCACCCCGCCGCAGGACAGGGCCAGCGCCTGCATCAGCAGGGTCTCGTCCTCGGTCGCCGTGTTCATCCGCTGGTAGAGCGCCGTGCCCTCCAGCAGCACGTTGTCGATGCCGTCGGCGTCGAGCCCGTCCGGCTGGGACAGCAGCGCCGCGATCCCCAGCACCGCCATCGCGGAGCAGGCGGTCCGTCCTCCCGGGATCTGGAACTGGTTGACGCTTCCCTGGGTGCAACCGGGCAGCACCTCGGGCGGCGACCCCTGGGCGCGCCGCTGCTCCAGGTACTCCCCCAGCAACTTGAGGATGTCCTCCTCCAGCTCCCCGCTCTCCTTCCCATGGCCCTTGGGGCTCGACGACTTCGGCAGGACGCCCAGCTTCACCTGCGAGTACGACTCCGACTCCGGGATGAGGTCGAAGCTCCGCGCGCGGACGGAGAGCTGCTGGAGCGCGCGGTAGGCGTTGCGGAACACCACCGCGAGCTCATCCAGGGGATTGGTGCTCAGCCAGACGGTGGAGGGGTCCACCTGGGCGCAGAGGCCGAAGAAGTCGCTCAGGTGCTGCTGCGTCACGTGCTGGGAGTTCTGCTTCCAGGCCGCGTATGCCTGCGCGTCACGGGGGTAGGGCACCCCCCGGATGGCGATGGCCGCCGGGGAGTGGAGCGCCTTGATCGCCAGGACGCACAGCCGCTGCGTCAGCCGCTGGACGTCCTCCGGCAGCCGCTTCAGCAGCGAGACCAGTTGGGGGAGGGAGACCTCCAGGGCGTCCACCGCCTGCTTGTGCAGCTCCCACAACTGCAACTGGGCCTGGGACTGGCGCGAGCCCAGGGACTCGGAGAGGAGCTGCTGGTTCTGGGTCCATTTCAAGGACAGCGGCGCGGTGCAGAAGATGCCCCCGGTGGGCGCGTGGTCGCTCGTGCGGGACCAGAAGTTCAGCGCCTGGTGGTTCGGGTCCACCGGGAGCAGCCCCTTGAAGGGGGAGAAGATGCCGGTGTGGTGGAGCGCGAAGGCCCGGCTGATGACGAAGAAGTCGGCCCGCTTGTTGAGCTTGAAGCTCTTGCCCACCTGCGCCCAGTCCTTGATGTACCCCTGCTGCTCGAGCTGCGCCTTGTTGTTCTTCGAGTTCACGCTGCGCCCGGTCTGGGTGGACTGGTTCGTGGCGGAGAGGGAGACCGCCAGGGTGAGCTCCAGCGCCGCGGCCCGCTCGTGGAAGAGGTCGTCCCACTTGCGGTTCTTCGTGTCCGAGTTCACCCCCACCGAGGCTTCGGGGTCGATGTAGTAGTCGCCCGCGATGATCCACGGCTGGTCGTTGTTCTCGGAGACGTGCTCGAAGAAGCCGGACACCTGTTCGTACTCGCCCAGCCGGCCCAGCCCCTTTCCCGCGGGCGAGGTGTGGACCACGCCGATGTGCACGTCGCGCCCGCCGACGCGCACGTCGTGGACCACGACCGGACGCCATGAGATGTAGCGCTCGTTGAGCTGCTCGTACTGCTCCTTGCGCTGCGCCAGGAGCTGGGGGAACTGCGTGCTCCAGCCCTTGGGCGCCTTGGTGCGGTTGACCGGCTTGGCCCAGTGGATGGGTTCATTCGCGTGCTTGCTGGTGCTCTGCCGCACCACGTCGGCATCACTGAAGGCGCGCCAGCCGGTATGGGCGCAGGTGCTCTTCCTGTAGATGATGGGGTACCACTCACACTGGCTCTTCCCCAGGCTCCAGTCCTCCGTCACCTGCTCCTCGGCCTCGAGGTCCTCTTCCTCCTCTTCGTCGTCGGACTCCGCCTCGGTGACCTTCTGGCCCTTGTACTTGGGGTAGACCGCCTGCATCTGCGGCCCCATCTCCAGGGCGAGCCCGTGTCCCTCGAAGTCGATCTCCAGCAGCAGGGGGAGCGCCTTCTTGTTGATTTCCTGCAGCACGAGCACGTCCAGCCAGGGGTTTTGCAGGAAGAGGCGCAGGAGCAGGCCCTTCTTGTCCTGCTCCGTCTTCTCGCTGAAGTGGTTGATGTTGAAGGTGCCCACGCCCAGGTCGAGCGCGGCCTCCTCCTTCTCTTCGACCACCATCTTGAGCTCGAGGGTCGGCGGCGGCCGCCGGGGGCTCCGGCTCCCCGACAGGGGCTGTCTGCGCTTCTGGGGCGTGCGCAGGGTGTTGGGCAGTGGGACCTTGAACTTCTCGAGCTTCTTGCGGGCCTCGCCGGAGCGGGCGGACACCGTGACGCCCGAGCGCCGGAAGACCGCGCCGCCGCCGAGGGTGTAGGTCCCGGACATGCGGGGCGGCTTCCCCTTCGAGGAGATCCGGACGACCGGCTTCATGGACCCCATGGCCATGCAGCCCCGGCACATCTGGGGTTGGAGCATGAACGAGCCATAGAAGCCGCAGATGGTGCAGTAGTACATGCCTGCCCCCCGTGGGGGCTGTGCTGGATGGCCCCCTGAGCATGTCCACCATAACGCTCATTTCGGGCCGGGCGTGTTACGAGCCCAGGCATGGCGAAAACCCTTCCCGAGCGCCCGCGCGCGGTCCTCGTTGGCGTGCAGCTCCCCGGTGTCACGGACGAGGCGCATGCCGCGGACCTGGCGGAGCTGAAGCGGCTGGTGCACACGCTGGGCTTCGACGCGGTGGCGACCGTGTCCCAGCGCCGGCAGCGGCTGGCCACCGGCACGGTGCTCGGCTCCGGCAAGCTCAAGGAGCTGTCCGCGCTCACCGGCGGCTCGGGCGTCATCCCGTCCGGCGCGCAGGGCAAGACGTCCAAGGCGCGCGAGCGGTGGGAAGCCGAAGCGGAGGACGAAACCTCAGAGAACCCGGACGCCCCGGTGGCTCCCGGCGACGCGGACCTGGAAGGCGCTGGCGCCGAGCCGCCCGACGAGGACGACGACGCCTTCCCGGACACGGACACGGACACGGACGCGGAGTCAGGCGCGGACGCGGAGACCGCCGCCATGGAGCCGGGTCCCAGGCCCACGGTGGTGGTGGTGGACCATGAGCTGTCCCCCAGCCAGTTGCGCAACCTGGAGCGCGCCACGGGCGTGCAGGTGCTGGACCGCGCGGGCGTCATCGTGGACATCTTCCACCGGCACGCCCGGAGCCACGAGGCGCGCATGCAGGTGGAGATCGCCCGGCTCAACTACCTGGCCCCGCGCCTGCGCGAAGCGCCGGGAGGCCGCGAGCGCCAGCAGGGCCGCGGCTCCGGTGACTCCGCGATCGAACTGGACCGCCGCAAGATTCGCGACCGGCTGGCGGAGCTGCGCGAGGGCCTGGCCGCCATCCAGAAGGACCAGGACCAGCGCCGCTACGCGCGCCGGGACCAGTTGCGCGTGGCGCTGGTGGGCTACACGAACGCGGGCAAGTCATCGCTGATGCGGGCGCTGACGGGCAGCACGGTGCTGGTGGCGGATCAGCTCTTCGCCACGCTCGACACGACGGTGCGCGCGATGCAGCCGGAGACCCGGCCGCGCATCCTCGTGTCCGACACGGTGGGCTTCATCCAGAAGCTGCCGCACGACCTGGTGGCGTCCTTCCGCTCCACGCTGGACGAGGCGCTGGAGGCGTCGCTGCTGCTCTACGTGGTGGACGCGTCCGACCCCACCTGGGCCGCGCAGTTGGAGGTCACCCGCACGGTGCTGAAGGAGATTGGCGCGGACGTGGTGCCGGGCAGGCTGGTCTTCAACAAGGTGGACCGGCTGGACGCGGCGGCCCAGGAGGCGCTCCGGGCTGGACACCCCGAAGCGCTCCTCGTGTCCGCGCACCGGCCGGACGACGTGGCCGGGCTGCGCCGGGAGGTCATCGCCTTCTTCGAGGCCTCCATGGTGGAGGCGGACCTGGTGATTCCCTACGCGAGGCAGGCGCGCATCGGCGAGGTGTACGAGCACACCACGGTGGTGTCCCAGGCCTACGACGAGACGGGCAGCCGGCTGCGCGTGAGGGGGCTGCCGGGCGCCATCGCCCGGCTCACCCGGTCGTTCCAGGAGTAGGCCTCAGCGCACGACGGGCACGGTCACCGGGTCCTTGTCGTCCACGGTGACCTCCACCTTGCCCACGCGCCACAGCACGGGCTGGAACGCGAAGTTCAGCCGGTGGCCGTCCGCGGTCTCCACCAGGGCCGTGCCCTGCTTGGGCAGGTAGTTGCCCACTTCATATTCCAGCGACGTGAGCGTGATGCGGTCCGTGCCGTTCGGACCCGTCAGCTCCCCCGGACCGTCGAACACGAGCGACGTGCCGCCGATGATGGGCAGCCCGTCGCGCTTCCCGACGGTGCTGTTGATGTGGAAGCTGTGGCCCGCGCGGCCGGGCACCTGGCCTTCGACCTCCGCGAACAGGCGCGCCTCGTCCGAGCACGTGCCGTAGCCGACCTTCGCCTGGAGCGTCTGGCCGTCCACGGCCAGCTCGCGCAGGTCCGCCTTCATCTCCATCAGGTCCTCGCCGCCGCGGTACTCCAGCACCGCGCGTCCGGTGAAGCGCAGGCCGTGCACGTCACAGCCGCCGGCGGGGAAGGACACGACGACGGAGTCGGTGAAGTCATCCACTGCCTGCACCCGGGCGGTGGCGCAGGTCACGGAGGCGCTCAGCCCCTCCACGGCGTGGCTGAGGAAGGAGCGCCGGGGCTCGCCGCACGTGTACACGGGCATGAGGCCGAGCATCTCGAACGCGCCCCGCACCTGGTGCGTGGAGGCCGCCAGTCGCTCCACGCGGGCCTTCGCGTCGTCTATCTCCTCCTGCGTGGGCGCATTGTCTCCACAGGCGGTGGTGGCGAGGGCGGCGAGGGCAGCGAGGGCAAAGCGACGCATGAAGGTCTCCCAGACGGTGCGGTTCCCCCGCGCCATCGCCGGGGACCGTACCCCGGGCCTTCAGCAACGGTCATGCCCCCCTCAACCCCGCGAAACTTCAGGCAAAGGGCGCCCATGACTCCATGCGGCGTGTGCAGAGCGCTGCGCACCCAGGGGCGGCCTTGTCCGGGCAATCAAGGCACCGAAAACCGGATCCACCCCCGGGCACGGCTGCCCAAAAACGTGTCCGACAGTAGGACAAGTTCGCGCGGTCCGCCGCCGGCCCGGCCCGTGCCAAACCTGTCCGACAGGAGGTCTGCGCGGAATAAGCAGTCCTACGAGCCGCATAGAGGTGGGGTGACATCGCAAGAAGA
>NZ_JAIQDD010000039.1:0-61284 GCF_020036995.1 Corallococcus sp. AS-1-12
CTCCTGTCCCCCTTGTCGCTTGGCAGCCGGCCAACTGGCCTCGCTATTCCGCGCAGACCTCCTGTCGGACAGGTTTCGCGGCCACCGTGCCCGGGCGGGTGCCTTTTCTCGTGGGCCCGACTTTGCGTCTGCTTGAGTTCCCGTTGTGGTCCACCGCGGCGCTCCACGAGGCGCGCGTCTTCGCGAAGGATTTGTGGCGCGGGGTGGAGTGACGGACTGCTGGGGCCTTCTTGGGCGCCTTTGTCTCGCTTTGGCTTCCTGGCTCAGTACTCGTGCTGGATGAGCCAGAACACCGCGGTGCGGTGCGACTGGGGGAAGTGCACGATGCTGTCGAGGTTGTGGAAGTCATGCGCGCCTGGGGCCACCAGCGGGTCGTCGTAGAGGTGCGCCACCACCGGCACCTCCGTGCCGTTGCCCGGCGACTGGGGTAGTACCTGGCCCAGCTCCGGGAAGGCCTGGGCGATGTGGCTCGCGAAGTCCGCGTACGTCAGGTCCGGCTTCCGCGTGAACTGCACGCGCTGGTTGGACGACAGCTCCGGCAGCGTGGCGAAGGCTCCCTCCATCACCCAGTCCAACTCTGCGTGGGCTGCGTGTCCGCCACGGAGGGCACGTTGAACGTCCAGAGGAACTCGTCGCAGGAGTTCTCTTCGGCCTTGCACCTCGCGTGGCCGTCCGCCCGTGCCTCTTTGATGGTGTCGTTGTCCTCCAACTGCGTGAGGGGCAGCGGACCCGCGCCTTGGTAGCGCTGGTAGAAGTCCTTGCACGCCGGCCACATCCGCGACGTGAAGGCCGCCTCTCCGTTCGTGCACCAGGGCTTCTGGCCGGAGGACACCGCGCACTGTGACAGCCAGGCGTTGTGCGCGTCCTGTGCGTCCGTGCACTGCGACAACGCCTTCGCGGGCGTCACGCCCTGGGGCTCTACCACGCTCTCGTCACACCTCGATGCGCGTGGCCACGTCCAGGTCGCATGCGGTGAACAGGTCCTCCTGCGCGCAGGCTCCGTTGATGCAGCCCAGCGCCAGGCGGAACTTCTTGCCCGCGCCCGTGCCTGTGCTCACCACCGCCAGGTGCTCGCCGCCGTGGGCCAGCGTCAGGCTGGCCACCTTGGACATCTGGCCGTAGCCCGCGTCGTCGTCCTGCGCGAGCACCGGGGTGCCGTCGCTGCCGCTCGCGTTCTTCGGGCCGTAGATGAACAGGCCCGTGTCCAGGTACATGCTGCTGCCCAGGTGCGTCACCTCCAGGCTCACCTGCGCGCCCGTGGCCACGTTGAAGCTGAAGGACAGGTACTGCGGGTTCGTCGTGAACTGCGTCCGCACCGCGTCGTTCGGTCCCATCGGGCCCAGGTACGCCGTACTGTCCAACGGGCGGCGGGTACAGGATGGTCTGCGTGCTCGCGCCGACCTCCCGCGCTTCTGGCGAAGTCTCCGGCTTCCACGACGAGCCACACGCCGCCACGAACAACGACGGCACCAGCCATCACCGCCGATTCCAGGCGTGACGCAGACACCCGTTCCTCCTTGTCTTGGGGGAATGCCGCTTCGGGGCGGGAGGCGTGGTTCATGCCCGGAGGTGGGCGTTCACGTCAGCCCCGGCTCAGGGGGCCTGGGGCAGGTCCTGGTACCAGGCGGCGTAGGGCGTGTTCCGGACGAGGCGCCGGTTGAGGTCCGGCGTGCCGTCCGTCCACCACGGCGGGCCCCGCTCTCCCAGGCCCACCTTGGCCCGGTGCACGCGGTCCCGGGCCCTGCGCTCCTGGGCCGCGTCCTTCGCTCGCTTCGCCCGGCCCACGTCGGCGCGGGCCCTCATCAGCGCGGCCACCAGCAGCTCTCGCTGCCGGGGCCCGAGCGCCGGATTGGAGCGGCGCCACAGCCTCCCGTCCACCACCAGGTAGCGCCCATCCGGCGTGGTGGGGGGCGGCGGCTTCGTCACTGCTTCGCGGGATAGAGGAAGCGGAGGATGTCTCCGAAGCGCGCGCTCCACGCGGCCTCGTTGTGCTGGCCTCCCTCCACCACGGTGTACTTGAGGTCGTCGTCCAGCACCCAGCCCTTGGCCACCAGCGCGTCGCGCAGCGCCTGCGCATCCGCCACCGTCTCCGCCTCCGCTCCGGAGCCTTCCTGGGTGCCGATGTCCTCCCAGATGCGCAGCGCGGGCTTCGCGGTGAGCGCGTTCACCTGCGCGACAATCTCCCGGTCCGCCCACCACACCGACGGCGACACCACGCCCAGGCGGGTGAAGACGTCCGGGTGCTTGAGCCCCAGCGACATGGACACGAGCCCGCCCAGCGACGAGCCCGCGAGCCCCGTGAACTCCGCCTGCGGCTTCGTGCGGAACTCCGCGTCGATGCGCGGCTTCAGCTCCTGGATGAGGAACCGGCCGTACACGTCCGCGCGGCCCGCGTCCGGGTACCCCGGCGGGAAGGGCACGGGCGTGTACTCCGCGATGCGGTCGCTGGTGTTGTAGACGCCCACGATGATGAGCGGCTCCACCTGGCCGGACTCCACCAGCGCCTGCGCCGTCTCGTCCACGTTCCACTCGCCGGCGAACGCGGTGCTGACGTCCATCAGGTTCTGGCCGTCATGCATGTAGAGCACCGGGTAGCGGCGCGCGGTGTCCGCCTCGTAGCCGGGCGGCAGCCAGATGATGACGTCGCGCGGCTTGAGCGTGGCGTCCTGGGGCACGACGTCGCGCAGGTAGCGCACGTCGCCGGTGAGCGGCGGGGGCGGCGGAGGCGTGGTCAGGTCCGCCCAGCCCTTCACCCCCACGGACACGCGCTCGAAGTGGCCGCCGGTGGTGAAGGTGTGGTTCGCCACCTCCGCGCCTGTTTCGCTCTTCTCCACCGTGTCCCACGAGCCGCGCGTCACCTTGAACTCCAGGCCCGTGGCCGCCGCGAACGTGACGGCGCCGGCATAGGCGTTGTCCACGGCCTTGTAGAGCTCCACCTCCGCGCCATTCCAGTTCCCCAGTTCCGGCTGGTTTCCGGACAGCCACACCCTGGCATCCACCGGCGTGATGTCCGGGACCTGGACAATGAACACGGTCCTCGCGCCTGTCTGCCCCCCCTCCGCGCCGAAGCGCTCCACCGTGAAGGCGACACGCTCCTCGTTCTCCTGGGCGGTGAGGGTGTGCTCCGGCTCCGGTGCCCCCTGGGCGTCCAGCGCCACCTGGGCCGTGGGCGCCGCCATCCGCACCGCGTAGGTGAACGCGGTGCCCTTGGGCAGCCGGGCCTTCAGGCTGAACTGCCGGCCGCCCTGGTAGACCAGCGCCAGACCCCGCCCGTCCGCGCCGCCGAACGTGGCGCTGGGGCCCTGGAGGAAGAGCTCCGCGGCGACCGGCGTCTCCGGCGGGACCGTGACGTCGAACTGGACGTCCGAGAAGAGCTGCTCGGTGGGCTTCGGCTCGTCGGAGGCGCAGCCCCAGAGGGCCGTCAACGCCAGGACGAGCAGCAGGGTGGGCCTTGGGAGCGACATGGGTGGGGGCCTCCGGGGGCGGGAGCAGGCCCCTCGTGGAGGCGAACCCTAGCAGCGTGTTCCGACACGCCGCAGTGGGGCCCGGATGCCCCGGAGTGGACATCCCGGAAGGCTGCCCCTTGGCAGCTAGCGGACAGTGCCTACCTTGCGGCGCGCACGGGGGAAGGCGGGTCGCATCCCGCCACCCCCTTCTAGCGAAGGAGTCACACCGCATGAAGAAGCTGACGCTGCTGGCCTTGACGCTGAGCGCCCTGTCCGTGGGCACGGGCTGCCACCGCAACACCCGCGAGTCCGCCAAGGACGACATGGAGGAGGCGGGCGACAAGGTGAAGGACACCGCCGAGGACGCCGCCGACGCCACGGGCGACGCCGCGGAGAAGGCCGGCGACAAGATCGAGGACGCGACCGACAAGTAGCCGTCCGCCGCCGTTCGCGCGCGGAAGGGAAACAAGCACCCCGGACGCCGGCCCCTTTCACGGCGCCGGCCTCCGGGGTGTTGTCTTTCACGGAGGCTGAAGCCGGGCGCTACGGGAACTGCGCCGCGAAGTCCTGGATGAACCAGTACAGGCTGAGCTGGTGGGACGTGCCCTGCGTCGTGCCGTAATCCGACACGGTCCTGCCCGCCAGCGCGGGAATCTGGGGACAGGTCAGCTTGCCGTGGATGGCCTGGGCATGGCCGTTGGTGGTCATGGCGCTCGCGTAGCTGGACGTGGAGGGCACCGACACCCGGCCCGTCGTGCTGACCGTGTTGTAGGCGCTGGTGTTGGAGAACGAGACGGCGATGGCGTCCGCGTCGAAGGCGTTGTTCCCGGTGATGACCTGGTTGATGTACGGCGAGCCGCCGTTCACGCGCCAGGTACCCGCTTCATACGCGGAGGCCACGCCGCTGAGAGTCGTGCGGCCGGTGACGCGCCCCATGTGGTCGAAGCGGGCCTGGCACGGCGAGGTGCAGGGCACGCTGACGGGGAAGGGGAAGCGCACCGGGAACAGCCCGCCCGGCCGGTAGATGAGGACGTCCCACCAGTAATAGTAGACGCGGCGCGAGCACCGCAGTCCCAGCGACAGTTGGCTGGAGCCGATGACGGTCTGGTTGAGGGTGACCGGGTACGCGGTGAGGGCGTTGGCGCTCAGCGTGTGCTTCGCGCCCGGCCCGGTCCAGCCGTAGAGGTCGCGGCCCGGGAAGGAGACGAAGATGTTCTGGGTGGTGGTGGGCGTGCGCGTCGTCGTGGTCGTCCAGCCGCAGGTGCAGGGGCCGGAGATGGGGATGGGGTACCACCAGGACCACTGCTGGGCGTAGACCATGGCCTCGCCGCGCAGGTGCGGGAAGTCCTTGGACACCTCCTGCATCAGGTCGTACTCGCCCTGGCCATACCGGGCGTCGAGCTCCGTGAGGGCGGCGTCCAGCTCGCTGCTCACGTGCACGACGTCCTGGTCCGACGTGACGCCCCTGGACACGGTGAGGCTGCACTCCTTGTCGCTCGCGCAGTCCAGGTTGACGTCGTAGGGCTGGGTGGCCAGCGGCTGGCCCTTCGGGTCCTCCAGCACCAGCTTCTGCGCCCAGCCCGTCTCCCAGGGCTTGTCCAGCGCGCCGAACACCTTCACCGTGGAGATTCCGCCCGCCTTCGGCGTCACGTCCACGCCCGCGGTGGCGCTGTCCTTGCCGTCATACGAGACGAGCTTCGAGGACGCGGGCAGGTCCTCCTGCCGGTCCGTCCACAGGATGCGCGCGGTCAGCTCCCCGTCCTCCAGCGCCACGTCGAGCACGGTGGCGATGTTCGGGCGGACCTCCTCTTGCGGATCCGCGGCGTGGGCCGGAGCGCCCACCAGCAGGCCTCCGAGCGCGAGGGAGGAGACGGTCAGCGAGCGAAGCCAGGACGGAACGAGGCCGGTCGGGCCGCGCGACGGGGGATGGGGCATGGGGCAATCCCTTGCGGAGAATGGGGGTCCGCCCTCCAGCGCGAAGGGCCGGAGGGCGGTTCCCCGTCAGAGCAGGTCCCGTGCCAGGGATTGCGCCACGTCTGTGATTGATGCGGGCTTGGGAGGAAATGCGTGGTTTTCCACTATGTTTCCGAAAACGTTGCTTGAGCTGGGAATGTGTCCCTTCACGTCACGGAAACCCCGCCGGGTGTAGCGCCGCGGGCTACAGGCCGTTGAAGAAGTTCCAGATGCTGTCCGTGAGGGGGAGCGACTCCGGCGGGAGCGCATAGGTGGACTCGGTGTCCCAGGCGCGGCCAATGGGGTTCAGGCCTCCGCCCGGGCACACCGCGACTCCCTGGATGGCGATGGCGTAGTTGGCCTGCGCGCGGCCGTAGGGCTGCCAGGTGAAGGCGTCGCCGTTGTAGGCGTAGAAGGCCTCGCCGGACGTCTGGACGTAGCCGGAACCGCTGCCCACGTCGTTCAGGGTGGTGCTGACGTCGAAGTCACCGTCGGTGGGCGCGTAGCGGGTCTCATTCAGGAGCGGGCTCAGGGCATTGCCCAGGTGGTACTTGCTCTGCTCCATGGCCGTGGCGTTGAGGAGGGTCATGGGAGGCGGGGGATAGATGGGGGTGGTCCGCGCGGTCGCGCGGCCGGTGATGCGGCCGAAGTGGCTGAAGCGGCCGCTGCACGTCCCGGCGCAGGTGCTGTAGACGGGCTGGAGCATGCGCACGGTCTTCACCAGACCGCCCGGCTGACGGATGCCCACGTGCTGGGTGAGGATCGAGGCCAACGACGTGCAGTGAAGATTCAGGGTGACCCGGCTGCTGCCCTGCGTGGACAGGCGGGCGTTCGAGGCCTGCGTCTGGCGCAGGGGGCGCGCATACAGGTCGTGCGCCGCGCCCAGGCTCGTTCCCTGGGTGTTGGAGCGCGCATGGGACGTCGTCCAGGAGCACTGGCAGCCCTCGGCGGGGCCGACCTTGACCAGGCCATGGGCGTAGGTCAGGGCCTCGCCGTACAGCGAGGGCTCACGCCGGGCCACCTCGCGCACCATGTCGAACTGCTTCGTCCCCAGCTCCTTCTCGATGGCGCCGAGCGTCTGCTGCAGGTCCGTGCTCAGGTGCAGGACCTCGCGGCTGGCGGAGACGCCCGGCGTGGCCGTGAGCTGGCAGGTCTTCTCGTCCTCGCAGGCCAGGCTGACGTCATAGGGCTGGCTGGCCAGCTCCCGGCCTTTCGCCTCCCGCACGACGAGCCGCTGGGCCCAGCCCGTCTCCCACGGCTCCCGCACCGCGCCGGACAGCTTCACCGCCACCTCCTCGCCGGCCTTCGGCGAGAGCCGCTCGCCCGCGGTGGGCTTGTCCGTGCCGTCAAAGGACACGACCTCCACCTCCGTGGGCAGGGACTTCGACGCCGCGGCCCAGCGGATGCGCGCGGTCAGCTCGCCGTCCTGCATGGACACGTCGAGGATGGTGGCGGGGGCTTCGCTCGTCTCGGCGGCGTGGGCGGGCGCGGCCACGAACAGGCCACCCACGGCGAACGAGGAGAGGGTCAGGGCGCGAAGCCAGGGAGAGGGGGAACGACGGTGCATGGTGCTGTCCCTTGGGAAGAGGGGGTTGCGCCATTTCTGACAGGCGATGTCAGATTTGGCGGGCCGCCCCAAGAGCAGGTTGCGTGCCAGCGATTCTCCGCCTCTGTCGCGCGGCGGACCTGTAGCGCGAAACGCTACGGGGGCGGCCCGTGAGGGCCGGGCCCGCGGCCCTGGCGTGCTAGAAGGGCAGGGTGACCTTCGCCCTTCCCGGCCCGGAGCGCGCGGGCGTCGCGCGGCTCGCGTTCGAGCGCTCGGGGCCTCGCACCGTGGTGCGCACCGCGCTGGCGCACAGCCCCTTGCGGCTGCTCACGCCGCGCAACCACGGCCACGCGGCGTGGGCCTATACCAGCTCCTTCGGTGGCGGGCTGGTGGACGGGGACCACCTGCGCTTGGAGGTGGACGTGGCGGACGGCGCTTGCGCGCTGCTCGCGACGCAGGGCGCGAACCGCGTCTACCGCTCGCCCCAGGGCTGCCGCAGCGACCTGGTCGCGCGCGTGGGCCCAGACGCGCTGCTGGCGTGGGTGCCGGACCCCACCGTCTGCTTCACCGGCGCCCGCTACGCGCAGTCCCTGGACGTGACGCTGTCGCCGGGCGCGTCGCTGGTGCTCGCGGACGTGGTGACGGCGGGGCGCAGCGCCCGGGGCGAGCGCTGGGCCTTCCTGCACTACGCCTCCCGCCTGCGCGTCGCGCGGGAAGGGCGCGCGCTGGTGGATGAGCGCTGGGTGCTGGACCCCGCGCACGGCGCGCTGCCGGAGCGGCTGGGCCGCTTCGACGCGCTGGCGTCCGTGCTGCTGGTGGGCCCCGCGTTGAAGGACGCCCGGGAGTCCCTGGCCGCGCGCGTGGCGGGCCTGCCGGTGCAGCCGCGCGCCCGGGAGGTGGTCTCCGCCAGCCCCCTGGGCGAGGACGGGCTGCTCCTGCGCGTGGCGGCCGTGTCGCTGGAGACGCTGCTGGCCACCACGCGCGACTGGCTGTCGTTCCTGCCGGGCCTGCTGGGCGACGACCCGTGGGCCCGGCGGGTGTGACTAATAGCGGGTGATGTCGAACGTGCTGTAGGCCTTGTACAGCTCGCTGAGGTGATCCGCCGTCAGGTTGACCGCGTCCTCGTGGCTGTTCGTCTTCCACTCGGCGGTGTTCGCGTCCAGCAGGCGGTTCGGGCCGTCCGTCTTGTGCAGGCCCAGCACGTGGCCCTCCGCGGACTCGCCCGACTTGCGCAGGCCGATGCGGTAGTGGCCGTTCTCCTTCGTGCCGGCGTACAGCTTCTGCGCGAAGGTGTCGGAGGTGATGGGCTCGAAGTCCTGCACCTTCACGCCCGGGTGGCCGCCGC
Source organism: Corallococcus sp. AS-1-12 (assembly GCF_020036995.1). Classification (NCBI taxonomy): domain Bacteria; kingdom Pseudomonadati; phylum Myxococcota; class Myxococcia; order Myxococcales; family Myxococcaceae; genus Corallococcus; species Corallococcus sp. AS-1-12. Next base: position 8,291 of record NZ_JAIQDD010000039.1, read on the forward strand.
CACGGCCGGTGCGGAAGTCGTCCACCAGGCTGGCGATGGCCGTCTGCTTCTGGGCGATGGCGTCCTTGTCCTGGTTGAGCTGGGCCATCCCGTCCTTGAGCTCCTGGGTCAACTGGCTGCGCTGCGCCTTCAGACCCTGGCGCTGCTCCAGCGTGAGGTCCGGGTTCGTGAGCAGCTCGTTGAGCTCCTTGCGCTGCGCGCTCTTGCCCTGGAGCAGCTCCACGCGGCCCTGGAGCTTGGAGATGTCGTCCATGTGCGCGCCGTTCAGCTTCGTGAGCGCGTCGCCCTGCAGGTGCTCGGCGTGCTGCTTGTCGATGAGCTTGCCGAAGTGGTGGTCCGTCAGCTTGCCGAACGCCTGCGAGCCCTTCATCGGGTCACCGCCCGCCTCCTTGCCGGTGCGGATCCACTCGGAGGTCATCGCGCTGCACACGCCCGCGTCCGTGCCCGCGGGCAGGTTCGGCTGCTTCAGCATCGGGTGGCCGCCCTGGTCCGTGTAGCGCAGGACCTCCGCGCCCGGGTTCTCCAGCTTCAGGTCCTCGACCAGCTTCTGGATTTCAGGGCGCGGCGCCACGGCCCTGCCCTTGCCCGGCGTGCGGCCCAGGGCCAGGTCCGCGATGTCGCTCTCGGAGAGGTTGGGCGACTGAAGCTGCGGGCCCTGGAGCGAGTGCGCGTCGATGTTCGGGCGCGACGAGGACGCCTGCGGCTGTCCGGACGTCTTGAACGCGTCACCCTGGGGCGTCGTCCCGGTGGGAGTCGTCGGCCGGGAGACAGCCGGCGAGGCGGTGGGCGTCGCGGCCGTCGCGCCCGGCTTGGAGAAGGTCGGGGTCGCCACCGCGTTCGTCGTCTTCGGCGGAGCAGGAGGCGCCGTGGGCGTCTTGGGGAAGCCGGCCTTGAAGCTCTTCATGGGGGACTCCGGAGGGGGAGAACGGCGCGAGGGGCCCCCATCCTGGCCCACGCTAACGCGTCGCGCTAGGGTCTGACGGGTCGGCGCATCCCGCACCCGGAAGAACCGAGGGAGTCGGACCCATGCATCTGTCCCCCCGTGACGTGGACAAGCTGCTCTTGCACCAGGCGGGCGTCGTCGCCCAGAAGCGATTGGCGCGAGGCCTGCGCCTCAACTACCCGGAGGCGGTGGCGCTCATCGCCACGCAGTTGCTGGAGTACATCCGTGACGGCAGGAGCGTGGCGGAGCTGATGGACCTGGGGCGCCGGTTCCTGGGGCGCGCGCAGGTGATGGACGGCGTGCCGGAGATGTTGGCGGAGGTGCAGGTGGAGGGCACCTTCCCGGACGGCACCAAGCTCGTCACCGTGCACCACCCGGTGGTGGCGGAGCACGGGGACCTGTCGCTGGCCCTCTACGGCAGCTTCCTGCCGGTGCCGCCGCTGGAGCGCTTCACCGTGCCCGCCGCGTCGCCGGAGGGCGCCCCCGGTGCCGTGCGCGCGGCGGAGGGCGCGCTGGAGCTCAACGCGGGCCGCGAGGCCATCACCCTGCGCGTCACGCACCGGGGGGACCGGCCCATCCAGGTGGGCAGCCACTACGCGTTCGCGGAGGTCAACCGCGCGCTGGTGTTCGACCGGGGCCGCGCCTACGGCCACCGGCTGGACATCCCCGCGGGCACGGCGGTGCGCTTCGAGCCCGGCGAGGTGAAGACGGTGCCGCTGGTCCCCATCGCGGGCGAGCAGGTGGTGCGCGGCGGCAACGCGCTGGGCAGCGGCAAGGTGTCCGACGAAGGCCGCCAGCGCCTGCTGGACGCGGTGCGCGCGCAGGGCTTCGGTCACGAGGAAGAGCCCGAGGAGGACCGCTCATGAGCCGCAAGCTGGACAGACGTCACTACGCGGACATGTTCGGTCCCACCACGGGGGACCGCGTGCGGCTGGGGGACACCGGCCTGTGGCTCCAGGTGGAGCGCGACGCCACCGTGTACGGCGACGAGTGCAAGTTCGGCGGCGGCAAGGTGCTGCGCGAAGGCATGGGCCAGCGCGCGGGCGCGGGCGACGCGGACGCGCTCGACTGCGTCATCACCAACGCGCTGGTGGTGGACTGGACGGGCATCTTCAAGGCGGACGTGGGCATCAAGGCGGGGCGCATCCTCGCCCTCGGCAAGGCGGGCAACCCGGACGTCATGGCGGGCGTCACGCCGGGCATGGTGGTGGGCGTCACCACGGAGGTCATCGCGGGGGAAGGGCTCATCCTCACGGCGGGCGGCCTGGACACCCATATCCACTTCATCAGCCCGCAGCAGGCGGACGAGGCCATCGCCAGCGGCATCACCACCTGGGTGGGCGGCGGCACCGGCCCGGCCACCGGCACCAACGCCACCACCTGCACGCCGGGCGCGTGGAACCTGGCGCGCATGCTGGAGGCCACGGACACGATTCCCCTGAACATCGGCCTCACCGGCAAGGGCAACACGTCCCTGCCGGAGGGCCTGCTGGACCAGGTGCGCGCGGGCGCCATCGGCCTGAAGCTGCACGAGGACTGGGGCACCACGCCCGCGGCCATCGACACGTGCCTCACGCTGGCGGACGCGGAGGACGTGCAGGTCACCATCCACACGGACACGCTCAACGAGTCCGGCTACGTGGATGACTCGCTGGCGGCGTTCAAGGGCCGCACCATCCACACGTACCACTCGGAGGGCGCGGGCGGCGGCCACGCGCCGGACATCATCCGCGTGTGCGGCGCGCCCAACGTGCTGCCCAGCTCCACCAACCCCACGCGGCCGTACACGGTGAACACGCTGGATGAGCACCTGGACATGCTCATGGTGTGTCACCACCTGGACCGCGAGATTCCGGAGGACGTGGCCTTCGCGGAGAGCCGCATCCGCGGAGAGACCATCGCCGCGGAGGACATCCTCCACGACCTGGGCGCCATCAGCATGATGGCCTCCGACAGCCAGGCCATGGGCCGCGTGGGCGAGGTCATCACCCGCACGTGGCAGACGGCGCACAAGATGCGCGAGCAGCGCGGGCGGCTCCCCGGTGAGCAGGGGGACAACGACAACCTGCGCATCCGCCGCTACGTGGCGAAGTACACCATCAACCCGGCCATCGCCCACGGGCTGTCCCATGAAGTCGGCTCCGTGGAGCCGGGCAAGCTCGCGGACCTGGTGCTGTGGCGGCCCGCCTTCTTCGGCGCGAAGCCGGAGCTGGTGCTCAAGGGCGGCTTCATCGCGTGGGGGCAGATGGGGGACGCGAACGCGTCCATCCCCACGCCGCAGCCGTACCTCATGCGCCCCATGTTCGGCGCGCGCGGAAGGGCGCGCGGCTCCACCAGCCTCGCCTTCGTGTCCGGGCGCGCGCTGCGCGAGGGCACCGTGCAGGGGCTGGGGCTCACCAAGCGGCTGTCCGCGGTGGTGGGCTGCCGCGCGCTGGGCAAGAAGGACATGCGCCTCAACGACGCGCTGCCGGTCATCACGGTGGACCCGGAGACGTACGAGGTCCGCGCGGACGGGGAGCTTTTGCGCTGCGAGCCCGCCACCTGGCTGCCCCTGGCGCAGCGCTACTCGCTGTTCTGAAGGAACGCGCGCCATGGCATCCGGCTGGAGGGTGTTGCAGTTGGCGGACTCGGGGTTCCCCACGGGCGGCTTCGCGCACTCGGGGGGGCTGGAGGCCGCGGTGCAGGCGGGCGAGGTGCGCGGCCCGGGGGACGTGCGGCGCTTCGTGGAGGCGCTGGCGTGGCAGGCGGGCCTGGGCGGCCTGCCGCTGGTGGGCGCGGCGTGGCGCGAGCCCGCTTCAGTGCCGGCGCTGGACGCGAGAGCGGACGCGTTCCTCACCAACCACGTCGCGAACCGGGCCAGCCGCACGCAAGGCCGGGCCTTCCTGGACACCTGCGCGCGCATCTTCCCGGAGGCCGTGGGGCCCGTGCGCGAGGCGGCCCGCGCGGCCGGCGTGAAGTTCCACCACGCGCCCGCGTTCGGCGCGGTGCTGCGCGCGCTGGACGTGGAGCACGAGGACGCGCTGCGCCTCTTCCTGTCGCTCACCCTGCGGGGCGCCCTGTCCGCGGGCGTGCGCATGGGCGTCATCGGCACGCATGAGTCCCACCAGGTGCAGCACGCGGCCACGCCGCTCCTGGAGGCCGTCCTGGAGCAATGCAAGTCATTGGGCGTGGAGGACCTGGCCCAGCCCGCGCCGCTGTGGGACCTGGTGGGCGCCACGCACGACCGGCTGTACTCCCGGCTGTTCCTGTCCTGAAGCCAGACACGAAAAGGAAGCGCGAGACATGCACGACGACGACCACCGCGGCCATGGGCAGGACGGGCACGAGCACACGCACGAGGACTGGGACCACCCGGGCCACTTCAACGCGCGCGACAAGCCGCACCGGCGGGACTACTCGCAGCGGGCCTTCACGGTTGGGATTGGCGGGCCGGTGGGCAGCGGCAAGACGGCGCTGGTGCTGGCCTTGTGCAAGAAGCTGCGGGACCAGTACCGCCTGGGCGTGGTGACCAACGACATCTTCACCAAGGAGGACGCGGAGTTCCTGGTGCGCAACCAGGCCCTGTCCCCGGAGCGCATCAAGGCGGTGGAGACGGGCGGCTGCCCCCACGCCGCCATCCGCGAGGACATCAGCCACAACCTGCTCGCGCTGGAGCAGTTGATGGAGGAGCTGCACCCGGAGCTGCTCATCGTGGAGAGCGGCGGTGACAACCTGGCCGCCCAGTACAGTCGCGAGCTGGCGGACTACACGGTCTACGTCATCGACGTGGCGGGCGGGGACAAGGTGCCGCGCAAGGGCGGGCCCGGTATTACGCAGTCGGACCTTTTGATCATCAACAAGACGGACCTGGCACCGCATGTGGGGGCGGACCTGGGCGTGATGGAGCGGGACGCCCGGAAGATGCGGGGCGAGGGCCCCTTCGTCTTCACGCAGGTCACACGCGATGTCGGGGTGGACGCGGTGGTGGGCCACCTGCTCGACGCCTGGCGGCGGCGCTAAGCACTGGACGAATGGTGTCCCCACCCGATGCCCGCGCCGACACCTCGGGGCGGGTTGTGTCAGGGTGCGCGCCGTGGAACTCCTGGAGCGGGCTCGCGTTGAGTGGTTCGCGGCGGCGGTGGGACTCGTCGTGGGCACCTCGATGGTGTTCGTGCCCTATGAGTTCGGCTCCGTCCTCTTCCATTACGTCTATCCGCACATCCGGCCGCTGGGGAGCCTGTTCCTCGTCGGCGCGGGGATGACGCTCGTCGCGCTCATGTACCCGGCCTGGCCCGCCTTCGTGGGCCGGGTGGGGCGCGCGCTGCTGCTGGCGGCGATCGCGAGCTACTGGTGGGCGGTCTGCGTCCTGCCCGTCAGCCCCACGGGCACCGTCATCTACCTGCTCCTCATGGCCCTGCTCGTCCTGGAGCGGCGCGCCCTGCGCCGGGGGCGGGGGCTGCTGCTGGTGTTCCTGGCCTGCGTGGCGCTGTGCTTCGGGCCGCTGATGCTCTGGACGCCCCAGGGCTTCGTGCGCTTCGCCCTGGCGTCGATGGGGCCCTACGTCCGGTGGGTGGGGCTCCTCTTCCTGTTGATGGGGACCCTGCTCGCCGTGGGGCTCTGGCGCCGCAAGCCGTGGCCGTGCCGGCTGGCCCTGGGGGGCCTGGCCCTCCTGTTCCTGCACCTGACGGTCGCGGTGGTGGCGCGGCGCTCGTGGTCGGGGATGAGCGTGTACGGCGTGGCGGCCCTGACGTGCGCGCTGCTGGCGGCGGTGCGCCGGTGGCCCACGCTGGTGGGCGTGCGCTGGCGGCTGTTGCGCGGCATGGCGCTGGCGTCGGTGCTGCCCATCCTGGGCGTGGGCGCGGTGACGTCATACCTGGCGCAGCGGGCCCTGGAGGTGGAGCTGCGCGGCAAGGCGCGGCAGGCGGTGGCCGCGGAGACCGCGTGGCTGGAGCAGACGGCCTCCATGGCGAGCTCGCTGCTGCGCGTGTACAGCCAGGGACCGGGCCTCATCGCCGCGGTGCGCTCGGGGGACCGCGAGGGCATGCGGGAGCGGTTGGCGCTGCTGGAGGGGCCGGCCGGGCTGTTCGACGCGGCCTGGCTGCTGGATGAAGCCGGCGACACGCTGATGTCCTCCGCGCGGCTCGACTGGGTGAGCGGCAACTTCGCGGACCGGACCTATTTCCAGGACGCGGTGAAGGGCGGCGCCCAGGTGCTGCTGTCGCGGCCCTTCCTCTCCCTCGCGAACCTGCCCTTCGTCGTGTTCACGGTGCCCATGGAGCTGGGCTCGGGCCGGCGCGCCTTCCTGGTGGGCGCGCTGTCGCTGAAGCGGCTGGGATTGCAGCCGGCGCTCGCCTCGCCCGGCTACCACGTGGAGATCTTCGACCGCCGCGACGGCAGCCTCCTGCGGGAGACGGAGCGGGGAAACGCGCTCTCGCGGGCGCCGGTGCTGGACCTCGTCGGGGCGGAGGAGCTGACGCGGCCGGAGGGGCTCGTGGAGGCGTTCGACGGCACGGGGCGCCGGATGGTGGTGGCGCACGCGCGGGTGGCGGGCACGCCGTGGACGGTGGTGGTGACGGCGCGGCTGCGCGAGGCGTTCGCGCCGGTGACGCGCATGGGCGCGTGGGTGGTGGCCATCGCGGTGCTCGCGGGGGCCATCGCGCTCGTGTTGTCGCAGTGGGTGGGGCGGGACGTGGCGGTGCGGCTGGAGAGCCTCCGGGACGGCTTCGCCGTGCTGGGCACGCCGTCGGTGGAGCAGCGCGTGCAGGCCCGGGGCGATGATGAGATTGCCCAGCTCACCCTGGGCTTCAACGAGATGGCGGCGCGCATCGACCGGACGCAGAAGGAGCTGCGCGAGGCCATCGCCATCCGGGACCAGTTCCTGTCCATGGCGAGCCACGAGCTGCGCACGCCGCTGACGCCCCTGAAGGCGACGCTGGACCTGCTCATCCGCCAGCTCAAGGCCGGGCAGGGGATGAACCCGGAGCGGCAGCGGGACACCATCGCCCGGTTGAACCGGCAGGTGGACCGGCTGACGCGACTGATTGGCGACATGCTGGACGTGTCGCGGTTGCAGTCCGGGCGCTTCACGCTGACGGTGGCGCCGTTGGACCTGACGGCGCTGGCGCGCGAGGTGGTGGAGCGCGTCCAGGTCACGCGGCCGGAGCGCGCCGCGCAGTTGACGCTGGAACTCCCCACGGAGCCGCTGGTGGGCCGGTGGGACGAGCAGCGGTTGGACCAGTTGCTGACGAACCTGGTGGAGAACGCCCTGCGCTATTCGCCGCCGGGGACGCCAGTGCTCGTGCGGGTGCGCGAGGAGGCGGACGGGGTGCGGGTGGAGGTGGAGGACCGGGGCATCGGCATCCCGGAGGAGAGCCTGCCGCAGCTCTTCACGCCCTTCTTCCGGGCGCGCAACGCGACCGAGCACTACGCCGGAGGGCTGGGCCTGGGGCTGGCCATCTGCCGTGAAATCGTGGAGCGGCACGGGGGGCGCATCCAGGCGCGCAGCGAGGGGCCGGGGAAGGGCACGTGCTTCACGGTGTGGCTGCCCCGCTCGGCTGCCGCGGAAGCAGCCTGATACGCGACAGGGCGCCCGCGGCGGCGGCAACCGGACCGCGCGCTCCCGCCCGGGTTGTGTACTCTGCCTCCGTGGGCATCCTGGAACGCGCACGGGTGGAGTGGTTCGCGGCGGCCTGCGGGCTCGTCGTGGGCACCACGATGGTCTTCGTGCCCTTCGAGTTCGGGGCCGCCATCTTCCAGCTCATCTACCCGTACGTCCGCCCGCTCGGCAGCCTGTTCCTGGTGGGCTCGGCGATGATGATCGCCTCGCTGCTGTACCCCGCCTGGCCGGGCTTCGTGGGGTGGCTGGGGCGCGCGCTCTTCCTGGGCGCGGTGGGGGTCTACTGGTGGTGCGCCAGCATCCTGTTCCTCAGTCCGTCGGGGGCCATCCTGTACCCGCTCATCGCGGCCACGCTCCTCGCGGAGCGGAGCGCGCGCTTCCAGGGCCGCGGCCTGCTGACGGTGCTCATCGCCAGCGTGTCGCTGTGCTTCGGGACGCTGATGCTCCTGGTCCCCCACGGCTTCGACCGCTTCTCGTTCCAGGGGGCCGGGATCCAGCCGCTGGGGGCGGCCCTGCTGGGGGCGGGGGCCCTGCTGGCGGTGGGGCTGTGGCGCCGGTGGCCAGGGGCTGGCCGGGTGGCCCTGGGCGGGCTGAGCGCCGCCTTCCTCTACATGATGGGCGTGCTGGCGGTGCGCGGCTCATGGACGGGGATGAGCGTGTACGCCGTGCTGACCCTGACGTGCGCGCTGCTGGCGGCGGTGCGCCGGTGGCCCACGCTGGCGGGCGTGCGCTGGCGGCTGTTCCGCGGCATGGCGCTGGCGTCGGTGCTGCCCATCCTGGGCGTGGGCGCGGTGACGTCGTACCTGGCGCAGCGGGCCCTGGAGGTGGAGCTGCGCGGCAAGGCGCGGCAGGCGGTGGCCGCGGAGACCGCGTGGCTGGAGCAGACGGTCACCCTGGCGCGCTCGCTGCTGCGCGCGCAGAGCCGGAACGCGGGCTTCCTCGCCGCGGTGCGCGCCGGGGACCGCGAGGGCATGCGGGAGACGGTGGAGCTGCTGGAGAGCGAGGTCGCGCTGTTCGACGCGGCGTGGCTGCTGGACGCCTCCGGTGAGACGCTGGTGGCCTCCGCGCGGCTCAACCGCATCGTCGGCAACTTCGCGCACCGGGACTACTTCCAGGACGCGATGAAGGGGGGCGACCAGGTGCTGTTGTCGCGGCCCTTCCTCACCCGCGCGAACCTGCCCTTCGTCGTCTTCACGGTGCCGGTGGACGCGGGGAACGGCACGCGGGTCGTGCTCGTGGGCGGGCTGTCATTGCAGCGGCTGGGGTTGCAGCCAACGCTCGCCTCGCGCAGCTACCACGTGGAGCTGTTCGACCGGCGCGACGGGACGCTGCTGCGGGAGACGGACCGCGGCGGCGTGCTCACCCGCGCGCCCCTGCTGGCGCTGCTGGGAGAAGAGGCGCTGTCGACAGCGGAGGGGATGTGGGAGGCGCTCGACGCGTCGGGGCGCCGCCTGCTGGTGGCGCACGCGCAGGTGGCGGGCACGCCGTGGACGGTGGGGGTGACGGCGCGGCTGCGCGAGGCGTTCGCGCCGGTGACGCGCATGGGCGCGTGGGTGGTGGCCATCGCGGTGCTCGCTGGGGCCATCGCGCTCATGTTGTCGCAGTGGGTGGGGCGGGACGTGGCGGTGCGGCTGGAGAGCCTCCGGGACGGCTTCGCCGCGCTGGGCACGCCCGCGCGGGAGCTGCGGGTGCGGGCCGAGGGCGACGACGAGGTCGCGCAGTTGGCGTCGGGCTTCAACGAGATGGCGGCGCGTATCGACCGGACGCAGAAGGAGCTGCGCGAGGCCATCGCCATCCGGGACCAGTTCCTGTCCATGGCGAGCCACGAGCTGCGCACGCCGCTGACGCCCTTGAAGGCGACGCTGGACCTGCTCATCCGCCAGTCGGAGTCCGGCGCGGGGCCGACGCCGGAGCGGCGGCGCGCCGCCTTCGAGCGGCTGTCGCGGCAGGTGGACCGGCTGACGCGGCTGATTGGCGACATGCTGGACGTGTCGCGGCTGCAGTCCGGCCGCTTCGCGTTGACGGTGGCGCCCATGGACCTGACGGCGCTGGCGCGCGACGTGATGGAGCGCATCCAGGTCTCGCGGCCGGAGCGCCAGGGGGTGTTGTCCCTGGAGGTCCCGGACGGACCGCTGGTGGGCCGGTGGGACGAGCAGCGGTTGGACCAGTTGCTGACGAACCTGGTGGAGAACGCCCTGCGCTATTCGCCGCCGGGGACGCCAGTGCTCGTGCGGGTGCGCGAGGAGGCGGACGGGGTGCGGGTGGAGGTGGAGGACCGGGGCATCGGCATCCCGGAGGAGAGCCTGCCGCAGCTCTTCACGCCCTTCTTCCGGGCGCGCAACGCGACCGAGCACTACGCCGGAGGGCTGGGATTGGGGCTGGCCATCTGCCGTGAAATCGTGGAGCGGCACGGCGGCCGCATCCAGGCGAGAAGCGAGGGGCCGGGGAAGGGCACGTGCTTCACGGTGTGGCTGCCCCGCGCGGCCGTCGCGGACGCGGCCTGATGCGCTACGTGGAGGCGAGCCCCTGCGCGGCGCTGGCGCCGTACGTCCAGTGCTACTGGGCGCTGGAGTCGTCTGGCGCGGCGCCGGTGGGGGTGCACCGGGTGCTGCCGGACGGGTGCCTGGACATCCTGGTGGACCTGACGGACGGGGCGGGGCCGCGCGTCGTGGGCGCGATGCGGACGGCGGAGGTGGTGCCGTTGTCCGCGCGAGCGTCCTTCGTCGCGGTGCGCTTCCGGCCCGGAGGCGCGCAGCCGTTCCTGCGGCTGCCCTTGCTGGAGCTGACGGACGCGAAGGTGGCGCTGGGGGACCTCTGGCCGCGCGAGGCGCGCGAGTGGCGGGAGCGGCTGGGCGCGGTGCAGGGGACGGCGGCGCGCTTCGCCCTGCTGGAGCGGCTGCTGCTGGGCCGGCTGCCCGCGCAGGAGGGGGACGTGGGGGTCCGGCGCGCGGTGGACCTCATCCTGGGAGCCAGGGGGCAGGTGCCGGTGCGTTCGCTGGAGGAGGTGATGGGGGTGGGGGCGCGGCAGGTGGAGCGGCGCTTCCACGCGGCGGTGGGGCTGTCGCCGAAGGTGCTGTGCCGCATCGCGAGGTTGCAGCACGCGGTGGAGCTGTCGCGGGAGCTGGAGGGCGCGCAGTGGGCGTTGGCGGCGGGGTACTACGACCAGGCGCACCAGGTGCGGGAATTCCGGGCGCTGACGGGGCTGACGCCGGGGGCGTACGTGCGCGAGCAGGCGGAGGTCGGATTCGTCCAATCGCCGGAGGAGGCGGGTGCGTAAGGTGGGGGTGTTCCCACTTCGAGGAGGCACACCGTGTCCACCGCACCGCAGCAGGCCGAGCAGCACCACCGCATCGACTACATCGAGCTCCCCGTGAAGGACATCGCGGAGGCGAAGCGCTTCTACGGCGCGGTGTTCGGCTGGAGGTTCGAGGACTACGGCCCGGACTACACGAGCTTCATGGACGGGCGGCTCAACGGGGGCTTCGACAAGGAGCGGGAGGTGTCGAAGGGCGGCGCGCTGCTGGTGCTGTACTCCAAGGACCTGGACGCGACGCTGGCCAGGGTGCGCGAGGCCGGGGGGCGCATCGTGAAGGACACGTTCTCCTTCCCCGGAGGCAAGCGCTTCCACTTCACCGACCCCACGGGCAATGAGCTGGCGGTGTGGACGGAGCCTTGAGCTGTCGCGGTCCCAACACTCCCGGTCCCCCCATGACGCGTGGTGCGCGAATGGGCGGGACGCGGAGTGATGCCGGATCGCGTGGGTTCCGGGCCCGGGGTAGAAGTGGAATTGGCTCCTCCCTGGGAACGTCGCCCGTGCTCGCTACCGCCAAAGCCACCGTCCTCCACGTCAACGACACGCCCGCGAGCCTCTACCTGGGGACCTTCTCGCTGCGGCAGGCGGGCTACCACGTGCTGGAGGCGGTCACCGGGGAAGAGGCCCTGGGGGTCGCCTTCGCTTCCCGCCCTGACGTCATCGTGCTCGACGTGAAGCTGCCCGACATGAGCGGCTACGAGGTGTGCCGGCTGCTGAAGGAGGACCCGCGCACCTGTGAGATCGCCATCATCCACACCTCCGCCACCTTCATCACCGCGGAGAAGAAGGTCGCGGGCCTGCGGGCCGGCGCGGACGTCTACCTCACCCAGCCCTTCGACCCCGAGGAGCTCATCGCCACCGTCAACAGCGTCCTGCGCCTGCGGCGCGTGGAGCGCGAGGCCCTGGCGAACGCCGCCCGTCTGGAGGAGGCCGACCGCAAGAAGGACGAGTTCCTCGCCATGCTCGCCCACGAGCTGCGCAACCCGCTGGCCGCCATCTCCCTCGCGGTGCAGATGCTGGGACAGAAGGACTCGAACGGCCTGTCCGAAGCCGACACGCACCGCCGCGACATCATCGAGCGGCAGGTGAAGCACCTGCGCCACCTGGTGGACGACCTGCTCGACGTCAGCCGCATCACGCGCGGCAAGTACTCGCTGCGCCGCGGCCGGCTGGACCTCAACACCGTGTTGCAGCACTCGCTCGCCGCCGCGCGGCCCGTGATGGAGGAGCGCGGGCTCCTCCTGCGGGAGTCCCTCCCCACCGAGCCCTGCTGGGTGGACGGCGACCGGACGCGCCTGGAGCAGGTCTTCATCAACCTGCTGGACAACGCCGCCAAGTACTCCCCCGCGGGCAGCACCGTCACCGTGAGCGCCCATGGGTCCGATGACTCGCGCGTGCGCGTCTCCGTGCAGGACACCGGCATCGGCCTGCTGCCGGAGGACCAGGAGCGCATCTTCGAGCTCTTCGCGCAGTTGGACGCGGGGCTCGCGCGCAGCCGGGGCGGGCTGGGCATTGGCCTGACGCTGGTGCGCAACCTGGTGGAGGAGCACGGCGGCCACGTGGAGGCCTTCAGCGAGGGCCCCGGCCGGGGCAGCACCTTCACCGTCACGCTGTCGCTGCTCACGGATGACGTGAGGCCGGAGGCCCCCCTGGAGCGCATCGAGCCCTCCCGGGGCGAGTGGCGCATCCTCCTGGTGGACGACAACCCGGACGCGCGCGAAGGCCTGTGCGAGATGCTCCAGATGTGGGGCCACACCGTCGCCGTGGCCGCGGATGGCGCGGAGGCGCTCCGCATGGCGACCCCCGGCACCTACGACGTCATCATCCTGGACATCGGCCTGCCGGGCCTGGACGGGTTCCAGGTGGCGCGGGAGCTGCGCGGGCGCATGGTCTCGGACGCGCACATCATCGCGCTCACGGGCTATGGGACGCCGGAGGACCGGGCCCGCAGCGAGGACGCCGGCTTCGACCTGCACCTGGTCAAGCCCGTGGAGTTGGTGGAGATCAGCCGGGTGCTCGCGCAACTGGAGCCCGTGAAGCGCGGCACGCGCCACCGGCCCCGGTTGAAGAGCGCGTAGGGCCGCACGCGCGAAGGCGCTCCCGTGCCCCTTTCATGCGCGACGCTGGAAATGGAGGCCCCCGCTTCGTCGTAGAACGGGCCACATGCTCAGCCTGCGCAACCTGGTGAAGGTGTATCCGGGGCCGGTGACGGCCCTTCGTGGCGTGGACCTGGACGTCCCCAAGGGGATGTTCGGCCTGCTCGGGCCCAACGGCGCGGGCAAGTCCACGCTGATGAAGATCCTCTCCGGCCTGCTGGAGCCGACCTCCGGCGAGGTGACGCTCGACGGCCTGGACCTGGTGCGCCACCCGGAGGCGCTGCGCCCGCACCTGGGCTACCTGCCGCAGGAGTTCGGCTTCTACCCGTACCTCTCCGGCCAGGACATGCTGCGCTACCTGCTGGAGCTCAAGGGCGTCACCGCGCCGCAGGGGCTGACGGCCCTGTGCGCCCAGTTGCTGGAGCGCGTGAACCTCACCTTCGCGGCGAAGCGCAAGGTGAAGGAGTACTCCGGCGGCATGCGGCAGCGGCTGGGCATCGCGCAGGCCCTGGCCGGTGACCCGAAGCTCCTCATCGTGGACGAGCCCACCGCAGGCCTGGACCCCGAGGAGCGCCAGCGCTTCTACCGGCTGCTCGCGGAGATGGCCCACGAGCGCACGGTGCTCCTGTCCACGCACATCGTGGAGGACGTGGCCATGCTCTGCCCGCGCTTCGCCGTCATCCGCCACGGCCGCGTGATGACCATCACCAGCCCCACCGAGGCGAAGGCCGCCCTCCAGGACTCCCTCTTCGAGGGCACCGTCCCCCCGGCGGACATGGCCGCCTTCCAGCAGGCCTGGCGCGTCACCCAGGCCGTGCTCTTCGAGGGGAAGAACCGCGTGCGCATCCACGCCGCCCCGGGCACGCCCGTGCCCCCCGGCTTCGAGCGCACGCCGCCCACGCTGGAGGACGCCTACCTCCTCCTGATGAAGGACGAGCCCAAGGCCCCGGCGGTGGGCGCGTGAACGCGGCCCGGCTCTGGCGCGTGGCGCGCACGGAGGGGCGTCACCAGACCCGGCGCCCGCTGTTCTGGGTGCTGCTGGTGCTGCTGGTGCTGGTGGTGTGGGGCGTGTCCTCCGGCAACGTCACCATCGACGCGGGCAGCACGGAGGTGGGAGGCAAGAAGGCGTGGATCACCAGCGCCTTCGCCGTCGCGCAGACGGTGGTGCTGCTCACGTTCATGCTGTTCACCTTCTTCGTGTCCGTGGGCGCGGGCATGTCCGTCATCTCCGACGACGAGGCCCGCGTGCAGCACCTGCTGCACACCACGCCGCTGACGCCCGCGGAGTACGTGTGGGGCAAGTTCGCGGGCGTGCTGGGCGCGTACGTGCTGGCGCTCGGGTGGATGATGGGGCTGCTCGTCTTCTTCCACCACGTCGTGCCGGCGGGCGCGGACGCGGAGTTCCGCGGGCCCTTCGCGTGGGGGAACTACGTGGGCGCCGCGGCGGGGTTTGGCCTGCCGCTCATCGTCTTCATGGCGGGCATGGCCTTCGCCACGGGCGAGCGCACGCGCCGCGCGGTGCCGGTGTACTTCCTGCCGGTGGGGCTGTTCTTCCTCTGCGCGTTCTTCCTCTGGGACTGGTCCCCCGGCTGGTTGGATCCGCGCGTGAACCGGCTCCTGATGGCGCTGGACCCCGGCGGCTTCCGGTGGCTCACGGAGGAGTGGCTCAAGGTGGACCGGGGCGTGGACTTCTACAACACGCAGCCCGTGGGCCTGGACGCCCTCTTCGTCACCAGCCGCTTCGTGTTCATGGCCCTGGGCCTGGGCGCGGTGGCCTGGAGTGAGCGCCACTTCCGCCGCGCGCTCCGGGGCGAGGTGCGCGCGAAGGGCCCTCGCAAGAGCGTCCTCCTGGACGCGCCTCCCGCGCAGGTGGCGCTGTCGCACGCGGAGGCGCCGCTGTCCGCGCTGCGCATGTCCGTCCGTCCGCCGGGCTTCTGGACGGGGCTGTGGACGGTGGCGCGCGCGGAGGGGCGGGGCCTGCTGTCGCAGCCGGGGCTCTACCTGTTCCTGCCGCTGCTGGGGTTCCAGATGATGTCCCAGGGCGCCACGGGGGTGGGCCCCTTCGACACGCGCGTGCTGCTGGTGCCCGGCCGCTTCGCGGTGCACACGATGGGACAGGCGTCCGTGCTCGTGTGTCTGTTGTTGATGTTCTACGTGGTGGAGTCGCTGGAGCGCGAGCAGGCCTCCCACTTCGCGCCCATCCACGACGCGACCCCGGTGCGCACGCTGTCGGTGCTGCTGGGCAAGGCGCTGGCGAACACCCTGGTGGCGGTGGCGCTGCTGACGGCCATGGCGCTCGCGGGCTCGCTGGTGCAGGTGTTCCAGGGCACGGTGCCGCTGTCGCTGACGCCGTATGTGCTGGTGTGGGGCCTGTTGCTGTTCCCCACCTTCCTCTTGTGGACGGGCTTCATCCTGGCCGCGCGCGCGGTGACGGGGGGCCGCTTCGGCACCTACGCGCTGGCTCTGTCCGCGCTGGGGCTCACCGGCTACGTCGCCGTGCGAGGCGACCTCACCTGGGTGACGAACTGGCCCCTGTGGGACGCGGTGCGGTGGACCGACCTGGGCGCCTTCCAGGTGGACCGCGCCGCGCTGGTGCTCAACCGCGTGGCCGCGCTGGGCGGGGCCGTCTTCTTCACCGCGCTGGCGGTGCGCCTGGACGGCCGGCGCGTCCGCGACGCGGTGACGACGCTGGAGGGACTGAAGCCCGCGGGCCTCGCGCGCGGGCTGTGGCGGCTGGCGCCGTACCTGGCGGTGCCGGTGGTGGCGCTGACGTGGCTGGGCATCCTCGTGGGGCAGGGCCACCAGGGCGCGGCGGCGAAGAAGCGCGCGAAGGAGTACTGGCAGAAGAACCTGGCGACGTGGAAGGACGCGCCGCGGCCCATGCTGGCGGACGTGGACCTGGACGTGGACCTGGAGCCGGAGGCGAGCGCCTTCCGCATGAAGGGCACGTACACGCTGCTGAACCGGCACGCCGTGGCGCTGCCTCGCTTCGCCTTGAGCGGCGGCGACGGATGGACGGACGTGCGCTGGACGCTGGACGGAAAGGACGTGACGCCGGAGGACCGCGCCGGGCTGTATGTCTTCACCCCGCCCACGCCGCTGCCCCCCGGCGCGAAGGTGACGGTGGGCTTCCAGTACGCGGGCCACGTCCCGGCGGGCGTGTCCCGCGCGGGCGGCGCGTTCCGGGAGTTCATCCTCCCGGCGGGCGCGGTGCTCACCAGCGAGACGGCCACGTTCGCGCCGGTGGTGGGCTACGAGGAGGAGCGCGGCATCGACCCGGAGGAGAACAAGTACGAGCCGCGCGTGTACCCGGACGACTTCCACGAGGGGCCCACGGAGTCCGCCTGGGGCAGCAACCTGCCGTTCCCCTTCCGCATCCGCGTGAGCGGCCCGGAGGCCTACACGCTCAACTCCGTGGGCGTGCGCGAGAGCGACACGGTGAAGGACGGCCGGCGCACCACCGTGTGGCGCAGCGACCACCCGGTGAGCTTCTTCAACGTCATCGCGGGCCGGTGGACCCGCGTGGACGGCGCGGGCGCGGTGGTGTTCCACGACCCGGCGCATGGCTACAACGTGCCGGAGATGATGCGGGGGCTGGAGGCCGCGCGCCGGTACTACTCGGAGTGGTTCCACCCGTTCCCGTGGGCGGAGCTGAAGCTGTCCGAGTTCGCCGGCCTGGCGAACCAGGCGCAGGGCTTCCCCACGAACATCACGTTCTCGGAGTCCATCGGGTTCCTCACGCGGACGACGCCGGAGTCGAACGCGGTGCTGCTCGTCACCGCGCACGAGGCCGCGCACCAGTGGTGGGGCAACCTGCTCATCCCCGGCAAGGGGCCCGGCGGAAACGTGCTGTCGGAGGGCATGTCGCACTACTCGGCGCTGAAGCTCATCGAGCAGCTCGACGGACAGGAGGCGCGCCGGCAGACCGCGAAGCGCCTGGAGGAGCGCTACGGCAAGGGCCGGCGCGTGGACGGCGAGCAGCCGCTGGTGAAGCTGGACGACTCGCGCGAGGGCGACACGGTGGTCCTCTACGAGAAGGGCGGCTGGACGTTCTGGATGCTGGAGGACCTGATGGGCCGCGACGCGATGCAC
Organism: Corallococcus sp. AS-1-12; assembly: GCF_020036995.1. Classification (NCBI taxonomy): domain Bacteria; kingdom Pseudomonadati; phylum Myxococcota; class Myxococcia; order Myxococcales; family Myxococcaceae; genus Corallococcus; species Corallococcus sp. AS-1-12. The sequence goes on from NZ_JAIQDD010000039.1 coordinate 25,330, forward strand.
GCGGGGCTCCAGGCCTTCCTGAAGCACTCCATGAACAACGCCGACCACCCGGTGCTGCAGGACTTCATCGCGGTGATGCGCCCCTTCGCGCCGTCCCCTGAGGCGTTCGACCGCTTCACCCGCCAGGCCTTCTTCGAGGTCGTGGTGCCCGAGTACCGCGTCAGCGACGCGCGCGTGACGAAGGAGCGCGGCCAGTGGGTGACCACGGCGACGGTGACGAACGTGGGCACGGGCCGCATGCCGGTGGAGGTGACGGTGACGAAGGCCGGGGAGTCCGCCGTGCCCGCGGAGGCCGCGGAGGCCGTGACGCGCGTGGAGCCCGGCGCCGGTGAGTCCGTGCGGGTGACGCTGCGCTCGGCGTTCCCGCCGGAGCGGCTGCTGGTGGATCCGGACGTGCGCGTGCTCCAACTGCGCCGCGAGCAGGCCCAGGCGAAGCTCCCGTCGCCGTGACACGGTGACACGCGTGTCCGCTCGCGCCGGGGACACGTTGTCACGCGGCCGGGCGCCACCGGCGCGTCGCTCCCTCTGTCGTCAGGCTGGCACATCGATTGCGATGGGCATCCCCGGCATGGCGGACCTTGGGGGTCCGGCTTCATGACGGGGGTTCATCACATGGTCGCGATGCAGTGGAAGCTGGGTGTGTCGCTGGTGCTGGTGTCGGCGGCGGCGTTCGCGGAGGACGGCATCACCACGGGGTCGTTCCCGGTGGAGCGGCGCAACGTGGTGACGGTGTCCGTCCCCCTCCAGAACCTGGGTCAGTTGTCCCTGGAGGGGGAGCGCGTGCTGGGGGAGCGCTTCTCCTTGGGGCTGGGCGTGTCCGCGACGTTCAGCCACGACCGGACGCGGTTCGAGGAGGAGGAGCTCAGCGGGGCGGAGGGCTACAACCGCTCGTTCTTTCAAGTCGGCCTGGCGCCCTCGGCGCGCTTCTACCTGACGGGCCGGGCCCCCCAGGGGCTGTGGCTGTCACCGCGCCTGGAGGTGGGCGTGGGCCGGAGCTCCAACGGGATGGTGGGGAGCCTCCTGGGAGAGCCCGAGGACACCCACGCGGACAACTGGTTCGTGGGGGGAATGGCGGTCCTGGGATACACCGTGGTGGTGGAGCCCGGCTTCACGGTGCAGGGCGGCGTGGGGTTCGGAGCCCGGCGCGACGCGCTCGCCTATGACACCGTCCGGCTGGGCAGTGGCGGCGGGACGGAGTGGGTGCGGCTCCACCAGTCGTCGTGGAACCTCACCCAGCGCCTCCTGCTCAACCTGGGCTGGGCCTTCTGACGTCAGGGCGCGTGGGCCCGCGTGCTCACGGTCCACGGCGTGCGCGTGGTGTCCACCCACAGCAACTGGAGGTCCCAGCTCCCGGGCATGGAGCCCGGCGTGTCGGTGGCGACGGCGAAGACGCGCGTGTCCGGCTGGGGCGTCACGGAGAAGCTCGTGCGCGGCGCGCGGTTGGCGTCGTTGGACGGCACCACGCCCAGGGTGACGGTGCCACCGGACGGCAGCGGCAGCCCGTCCTGCGCGGTGGCGGAGGCGAAGGGCACGTCGAGGAAGGGCGCGTCCGGCAGCACGCGGCGCTCCGAGCCCAGCGGGCCCACGTCCACGGCGGGGGTGTCCGCGGCCGCGTGCACCCAGCGCAGGCGCAGGTTGGATGGGTCGCTCGCGAAGCGGTCCGTGAGGGGCAGCAGCGTGAAGGCGGACGCCGCCGGCCGGGGCGGCGCGAGGTAGCCCGCGGCGACCATCAGGTAGCGCTCGCCCGGGACGAGCGTGGGCGTCGTCGCCGTCACCACCGGCGCGCCCGCGGGGCGCTCCGTGCCGGGCGCGGCGGCGAAGAAGTCCAGCGTGTACGCGCCCGGCGGCACCTGGAGCGGCGAGGACAGCGCGCCGTACGAGAGGCCCCCGGACAGCTCGCGGTCGCTGGCGAAGAGGTCCAGCGCGGGCGCGTCTGGTGACGCGTGCAGCACGTACACCGTGGGGTTCTGCCGGAGGATGGCCAGCGTGCCGTCCCGGCCCGCGGTGAGCAGCGAGAAGCCGTCGCCCGCGCGCGCGGGCGCGGACATGAGGCCGGTGGCGACGATGAGCGTGTCGGTGCCGGAGCCGGGCGCGGGCACCGTGAAGGACGTCAGCGCCCTGCCGCCCGTGCGCAGGCCCACCTGGAACGCGGCGCCGGAGGGCAGCACCTGGGCCTCCTCGCCGGACTCCTTGAAGCGCGCGAGCGACGCCACCTCCACCGAGCCGTCATTGCCCAGGTCCACGTCCACCGTCGGCGCGTCCGTGCCGGCGTTGACGATGCGCACGCGCGTCTGGCCGCCGTCCGCGGGCACGGTGTTGTCGCGCAGGAGCAGCGCGCGCATCGCCGCGTCGGAGTCCGGGGAGGCGAAGGCCCCCGCGGTCACCACCGTCCAGCGCGTCCCGGCCTCCATGCCCACCCGCTGGGACACGACGGGCGCGGAGTTTGCCGCCGAGCCCGTGGGCCGCAGCTCCACTGTGACGGCGCCCGCGTCGCGCGTGAGGTAGGGCGTGGTGGCGCCATAGGCCACGGCCCGGGCCACGGGCGTGGGGTCGCCCGCGAGGTACACGTCCATCGCGGGCGCGCCCGGCGCGGCCTGCACGATGCGCAACTGGGCCTGGGTGGGCGGGACGAGCACCGGCCCGTCCTGCGTGGGCGGCGCGCCGGAGTCCTCCGCCGGGCCGCCGCCGCACGCGGGCGCGAACACCCCCAGCGACGTGAGCGCGACGACGAGCAGTGTCTTCCCCCGCATCCAGGCCATGTCGAAGTCCCCCTCCCGGCGGGCCGCGGACGCGGCTCGGCACCGATGTCGACAGGGGGAAGGGTGGGCATCACCCCCACGCGGGCGAACCCCCACGCAAGGGCCACTGTCCGCTCGCGACGTTGTGCACTGGCGCACGTCGCAAGTCCCGGGCATCACGGGCGCCAAGGGCTCCCGCGTGGAGTTCAGGGCGATCACCCGGCCCCGCCGTCGCGCTCGCCCGGCCGCCGCGCCGCATCACCCGGCCGGGGGCATCCCGTGTTCAGAACGCGTCATCGCGCGGGGATGCCGGGGAACGCGACGGCGCTGGTAGGGTCGGCGGCACCATGAACCTCGCGTCCCTCCCGCTCATCGTGTCCCTGCTCACGGCGCAGACGCCCGCGCCCGCGCCGTCGAAGGCGGCCCCCGCGCCGGCCGCCGCGAAGGCGCCGTCCGCCGTCCCTGGCATCGCCCCGCTGCCCGGCCTGCCCAATTTGTGGGTGAGCGGCGTGCCGCCGGTGCCGCCCGCGCTCTCCCAGCGCGTGCAGCAGTACCTGGAGTCCCGCTCCGCGCAGCTTTTGGACGTGAGCGCGGATGGCCAGCAGGTGCTCATCTCCACGCGCTTCGCGGACGTCAACCAGCTCCACCTGGTGGAGATGCCGCTGGGCGCGCGCACGCAGCTCACCTTCGCGAAGGAGCCCATCAACCGGGCGCGCTTCCTGCCGGGCAACCCGCAGATTGTCTTCTACCTGCAGGACACGGGCGGCGGAGAGTTCTACCAGGTGCTCAAGCTGGACCGGCGCACGGGCCGCTCGGAGCTGCTGACGGACGGCAAGAGCCGGCATGAGGAGCTGGTGGTGTCCAGGGACGGGCGCTGGCTCGCGTACGCGGGCACGGGGCGCAACGGCAAGGACACGGACGTGTACGTGGCGCCCACGGCGGACCCCCGGCAGGCGAAGCGGGTGACGGAGGCGGCGGGGAGCTGGGCGCCGCTGGAGTTCTCCCCGGACGGCTCGAAGCTGCTGGTGCGCCAGTTCCGCGCGGCGGACGACGCGGACCTGAGCGTGGTGGACGTGAAGACGAACGCGCGCACGCAGCTCACGCCCAAGGAGGGCAAGGGCAGCGTGGACGCCGCCGTCTTCACGCACGACGGGCAGGGCGTGTACGTGGCCACGGACCGCTACAGCGACTTCGCGGAGGTGTACCGGCTGCCGCTCACGGGCGCGCCCCCGGCCGCGCCGCAGTCGCTGACGAAGTCGGTGCGCTGGAACGTGCAGAACCTGGAGCTGTCCCCGGACGGGCGCAAGCTGGCGGTGGCCATCAACGAGGAGGGCTACGGCAAGCTGTACCTGCTGGACACGCGCACCCAGGCGCTGTCGCCGGTGGAGACGCCGCGCGGGGTGATTTCGCAGGTCCACTTCCCGAACAAGCGCTCGGACCGCGTGGCGTTCTCGCTGACGTCGGCGCGCGTGCCGCTGGACATCTTCACGGTGGACCTGGGCACGAAGAAGACCACGCGCTGGACGCGCTCGGAGGTGGGCGGGTTGGATCCGGAGACGTTCGTGGAGCCGGAGCTGGTGCGCTACCCGTCCACGGATGGCGTGAAGGTGCCGGCGTTCCTGTACCTGCCGAAGAACGCGAAGGGGAAGGTGCCGGTGGTGGTGATGTTCCACGGCGGCCCGGAGGGGCAGAGCCAGCCCATCTTCAGCGCGCAGACGCAGTTGATGGTGACGGAGCTGGGGATGGCGGTGCTGCTGCCCAACGTGCGCGGCTCGGAGGGCTACGGCAAGGCGTACCGCGCCATGGATGACGGCGTGAAGCGCGAGGCGAGCCTGGCGGACATCGGGGCCACGCTGGACTTCGTCGCCTCCCGGCCGGAGCTGGACGCGGCTCGGGTGGGCGTCTACGGCGGCTCGTACGGCGGCTACATGACGCTGGCGACGGTGGCGTTCTACCCGGAGCGCATCAAGGCGGCGGTGGACGTGGTGGGCATCTCGTCCCTGCCGTCGTTCCTGCAGAACACGCAGGCGTACCGGCGGGATTTGCGGCGCGCGGAGTACGGCGACGAGCGCGACCCGGCGGTGCGCAAGGTGCAGGAGCGCATCTCCCCGCTGGGCTCGGTGGACAAGATTCGCGCGGCGCTCTTCGTGCAGCAGGGGGCCAACGACCCGCGCGTGCCGCAGTCGGAGGCGGAGCAGATCGTCCAGGCGGTGCGCAAGAAGGGCTCGGACGTCTGGTACCTGCTGGCCACGGACGAGGGCCACGGCTTCCAGAAGAAGACCAACCGGGACATGGCCCAGACGACGGCGCTGATGTTCTTCGAGAAGCACCTCCAGGCCCCGGGGGCGGAGCAGGGGAGCGGGGCAGCGGGCGGAAGGTAGGCCCCGCTTCGGAGGAACCGGGCCGCCGCCGGTATGTCGGCGGCCCGGGGACGTTACACATTGTCCAGGTCAGCGAGGAGATTCCTAACCATGAAGCGCGACAGACAGTCATTGCGTCGGGGTGTGGGAGTGTTGGCGGTGCTCGCGGGTGTGGGCGGAGCGTGGGCGTCCTCCGAGCAGGACCAGCTCGCCTTCAGCGTCGCGCGGACGCAGTTCAACCTGCGGATGACGCCGGACAACGTCACGGGGCCGGAGTTCCAGGTGTCCCGCCTTCCCGGCGAGCTGCGAGGCCGCGTGGCGGACGCCCCGGTGGCGTTGAAGCTGGAGGACGAGAAGGTGAAGGGCAACATCGGGACCTCGGTGGTGAACCTGGACGTGAAGAAGGACGGCGACGCGGTGAAGGCGAAGGGCGGCTTCTACGGGCGCCCCGTCACCCTGACGCTGTCGCCGCGGGAGCTGACCGTGTACGTGCGCGACTGCACCTACCGGCTGAAGGCGAAGGAGGAGGGCCGCACCTACGAGGGGAAGCGCAGTTGCGACCGCTCGTTCATGCCGCCCACGGTCATCACGCTGCCGGACGCCTTCCTCGCGGCCTCGCCCGAGGAGCAGGCGTCGCTGCTGCTCCTGGCGTTGTAGGCTCCGCCCCCGCGACTCGAGGAGGCGGTCCCCGGTGAACCCGCGCAAGCTCTGCCTCCTCATCGCCTTCACCGCGCTCGTGACCGCCGTGGGCACGGGCGTGTGGCTCGCGTGGCCCGGGCCGGACCTCGCCGCGCAGGCGGACCTGTCGGACGACCCGGCACGGGGCGGGCTCGAGCCCCGTGACGGCGTCGTCGTGCTGAGCAACGGCATCCGCCTGTCGAACGTCCCGTCCAACTGCCACGCGGACACCCGGGGCTCGCTCGCCTGCGAGGACCGCTGCGGCTCGGACGACGCGTGCCCCGCAGACACCGTGTGCGCGCGCCACCCGGACTACGGCTTCCGCGACTGCGAGCCCCTGCACCGCTTCTGCGACGACGCGTCGGACTGCACCCCGTCCGACACCTGCCACCCCGTGGGCACGTCCGCGTCAGGCCAGGCCCTGCGCCGCTGCGTGCCCCAGGGGACGCTGCGCGCGGGAGCGCGGTGCACGGGCTACTCCCAGGAGCCGGAGGGCCGCTGCGCGCCGGGGCTCCTCTGCGTCCATGAGTTCTGCGGCCCGCCGTGCGACGTGCACGACCCGGGCGCCTGCGCCACCGGCACCGAGTGCGCCCCCAATCCCTACCGCGTCCAGGGCGCCTGCGTCCCCAGTTGCCGCGACCGCGCCTGCCCGAAGGGCGAGCGCTGCGAGACGGACTTCCCGGGCGAGGTGCCCATCTGCCGCCCCTTCGTGGGCCCCGCCTGTCTGGACGAAGCGCCCTGCGCCGCGCACCAGGACTGCCTGCGCGGCTTCGCCGAGCCCACGCTCGAAACCGAGGCCTTCGAGTGCCGCACCCGCTGCGATGACCAGGCCCCGTGCGGCCCGGGCCTCACCTGCGATGAGGCGAGCGGCTACTGCTTCCAGCCCTGCACCCGCGACACCGACTGCCGCGCCCCCGAGCGCTGCCACGCCCTCCACCGCCGCGAATCCCAGCGCGGCTGCGGCTTCATCGCGGAGGGGCTCCCCGCCCGCCACCGCTAGCCTCGCGGCAGCTCCACGGTGAACGTGGAGCCCTCGCCCAGGACGCTGTCCACCTCGATGTGGCCTCCCATCGCCTCCACAATCTGGCGGGCGATCCACAACCCCAGCCCGAAGCCGCCGTAGTTGCGCTCGGACACCGCGCGCTCGAAGCGGTGGAACAGGCGCGGCAGGTGCTCCTTCGCGATGCCGATGCCGCCGTCCTTCACCCGCAGCCGGGCCCGGTCGCCCTCCACCTCCAGTGACACGTGCACCGGGTTGCCCCGCCCGTACTTCAGCGCGTTGGAGAACAGGTTGGTGAAGACCTGGTCCAACCGCAGCCGGTCCCACTGCCCCGTCACCGCCGGCGCCAGCGACAGCTCCAGCGGCGTGCCCGAGCGCGCGTACTCCTGCTCGAAGCGCTCGGCCACCTCGCGCACCAGCGCCCCCAGCTCCAGGGGCTCCCGCACCAGCTCCAGCTTCCCCGCGCTCAGGCGGGACACGTCCAGCAGGTCGTTCACCAGCAGCGTCTGCCGCTTCACCTGCCGGTCCACCCGCTCCAGGCCGCGCTTGAGCCGCTCCGGGTCGAAGGTCGCCCCGGACCGCGCCAGCCCCGCCAGCAGGCTCTGCACCTGGAGCTGCAGCGCGCTGATGGGCGTCTTCAGCTCATGGCTCGCGATGGACAGGAACTCCTCGCGCAGGCGGATGGCCTGGCGCGCGTCCCGGTAGAGGCTCGCGTTGTCCAGCGCCAGCGCCGCCCGCCGGGCCAGCTCCTGCGCCAGCGCCAGGTCCTGCGCGTCGTACGCCCCCTTCGACGTGACGAACGTCAGCGCCCCCAGCGTGTGCCCGCGCACCCGCAGCGGCACGCACAGGTACGCGCACGTCCCGCCCGCCCGCGCGCACGCCGGGTCCCCCTGCGACAGCCCGGAGCGCGACTCCGGCCTCCCGGACTGGATGACCCGCGCCACCACCGCGAGCCCCGGGGGCGGCACCTCCGCGGGCTCCACGCCCGCCGTGGCCACGCAGCGCACGCCGCCGGACTCGTCCTCCAGGAACACGCCGCAGGCCTCCGCGTACTGCGGCACCGCCAGGTGCGCCACGCGCTCCAGCGTCTCCTCCTCCTCCAGGCTCCCCGCCAGCACCCCGCCGGCCTCCGCGAGGAAGCGCTGCGCCGCCTCGCCGCGCTGGCGCTCGGTGATGTCCACCATCACGCTCAGGCACTGCGGCGGGCCGCTCGCCGGGTGCACGCGCCCCGTCCACATGGCCACCTGCACCGCGCCGCCGTCACGCCGCCGCGCCGCCAGCGGCGCGCCGTCCAGCACCGTGCCCCGCGTGGCGCGCTCCAGGCCGTGGCGGAAGGCCTCCCAGTGCTCCGCCGGCACGGCCGGCAACACCTTCCCCAGCACCTCCTCCGCCGTCCACCCCAGCATCCGCTCCGCGGCCGGGTTCCACAGCCGCACGGTGCCGTCCGGGTCCAGCAGCATGATGGCCGTGGGGCTCGCCTGGATGATGGCCTCCAGCGTCCCGTGCGCCTCGCGCAGCGCCGCCCGCGCCCGCTGCTCCCGCTCCAGCAGCCGCGCCCGCGCCAGCGCCTGCGCCGCGTGGTGCGCCACCAGTTGGAGGAAGGCCCGCTCGTCGTCGTCGAACCCGTGCGGCAGGCCGAAGGTGAACACCAGCACCCCCAGGGCCCGCCCGTCCGCCACCAGCGGCAGGCACGCGGACGAGGGCGCCGGCCGCTCCGACCCGGACAGCGCGTCCTCCGCCATCAGCCACACCGGCCGCGACGCGCGCAGCACCCGGGCCACCGGCGAGTCCCCCTCCAGGGGCATCCGCTTCAGCCGCTCCGCCGCGTCCGGCGTGCAGCCCGCGCAGCGCAGCAGCGTGGCGCTCGTGGCGTCCGGCGCCACGCCCCACAGCGCCCCGGCCTTCGCGTCCGCCACCGCCAGCCCCTGCTCCAGCACCACCTCCGCCACGCGCGCCGCGGTGAGCGCCTCGGACAGCTCCGCGGTGACGTGCTGCAGCCGCGCGAGCCTCCCCGCCGCCACCTCCGCCGCCTGCCGCGCCTGCCGCTCGGACGCGTACGCCCGCGCCACGTCCAGCGCCAGCGCCGCCCGGTCCGCCAGCTCCTGGAGCAGCAACTGCTCCCCCGGGTCGAACGACGCCGGCTCCGGCGCCTCGCGCCACACCGTCAGCGTCCCCAGCGGACGCCCCCGCGCCCGCAGCGGCAGCACCAGCACCGCCTCCACCCCCTGCGCCTCGCCCGTGTCCAGCACCTCCGCCGCCACGCCCTCGTCCGCGCGGATCCGCTGGGTGAACAGCGCCTGCAGCCGCACGCGCGCCTCCGGCACCGCCGCCGCGGACGCCACCGTGCGCAGCCACAGCCCGTCCTCCGACAGGAGCCGCAGCGCGCACGCGGAGCCCAACAGGGGCACCACCAGGCCGCACAGCCGCTCCATCACCGCCGGGGGCTCCAGCGACGCGTCCGCCAGCACCCGCGAGGCCTCCGCCAGCAGCGCCAGCCGCTCCTCAATCTCCGCGAGCCGCGCCCCGTACTGCCGCGCCTCCCCCAGCCTGGTTGCCACCATCGTCATGCCACGACCCCCCGTCGCACCCGCCATGGGAGCACGCCCCGGCTCGCGGCGCTCTGCGTCCCAGGTCCCGCCATCCCTGACTTCTGCGGATGCTCGACACCCACCCCCCGGAAGCGTTGGTGACGGGCACCCGCCTCGTTCCGGGGCCCGGCACCCCCGAGGGCAGGGCGCCAGGCGCGCACATGGGCGCACCCGGGGCGGTTGGAAAGCAAAGGAGCGTCACGGCTTCGGTTGCTCCGGGCCCGGGTTCGGCTAAAGCGGGGGCCGTGAACGCACCCTCGGAATCACCGGCCGCCCCTTCGGAGGGGCCGGATTCTCCCAAACGCATCCTGACGCTGGCGCTGGGCGCGCTGGGGATCGTCTACGGGGACATCGGTACCAGCCCGCTCTACGCCCTGCGCGAGTGCTTCACCGGCCCGCACGGCATCACGCCGACGCCGGCGAACGTGATGGGCGTGTTGTCGCTCATCTTCTGGTCGCTCATCATCGTCGTGTCGGTGAAGTACCTCTTGTTCGTGATGCGCGCGGACAACCGGGGCGAGGGCGGCATCCTCGCGCTGATGGCGCTGGCCATGCAGCGGCCCCGGGGGCAGGCGCACCGCGCGCGGCCCGTGCTCATCACCCTGGGCATCTTCGGCGCGGCGCTGCTCTACGGCGACGGCCTCATCACCCCGGCCATCTCCGTGCTGAGCGCGGTGGAGGGGCTGAGCGTGGCCACGCCTGTCTTCGAGCCCTACGTCATCCCCATCTCGCTCATCATCCTGGGGCTGCTCTTCCTCGCGCAGCGCAAGGGCACCGGCGGCATCGGCGCCGTGTTCGGCCCCTTCATGGCGCTGTGGTTCGTGGCCATCGCCGTCCTGGGGGTGAAGGAGCTGCTGCACAACCCCGCGGTGCTCTGGTCGCTGTCGCCCGTGCACGGCGTGCACTTCTTCATGGACAACGGGGGGCACGGCTTCCTGGTGCTGGGCGCGGTGTTCCTGGTGGTGACGGGCGGCGAGGCGCTCTACGCGGACATGGGCCACTTCGGCGCGGGGCCCATCAAGCGCGCGTGGTTCGGGCTGGTGCTGCCCTCGCTGGTGCTCAACTACCTGGGGCAGGGCGCGTTGCTCCTGCGCCACGCGGAGGCCGCCCGCAACCCCTTCTTCCTGCTGGCCCCGGACTGGGCCCGCTACCCGCTGGTGGCCCTGGCCACCGGCGCCGCGGTCATCGCGTCCCAGGCCCTCATCTCCGGCTCCTTCTCCATCACCCGCCAGGCCATGCAACTGGGCTACAGCCCGCGCATGGAGGTGGTGCACACCTCCGCGGAGGAGATGGGGCAGATCTACCTGCCGGGCCTCAACACCGCGCTGCTGGTGGGCGTCATCGCGCTGGTGCTGGGCTTCGGCTCCTCCAGCCGGCTGGCGGCGGCGTACGGCATCGCCGTGACGACGACCATGGCCATCACCACGGTGCTCGCCTACGTGGTGGCCCGCGAGCGCTGGGGCGTGGGCCGCGCGGTGGCCCTGCCCGTCGCGGGCCTGTTCCTGATGGTGGACCTGTCCTTCTTCGGCGCCAACGCGGTGAAGATTTCGGACGGCGGCTGGTTCCCGCTGCTGCTCGCCGTCTGCATCTTCACGCTGATGACCACCTGGAAGCGCGGCCGGGACATCCTCGCCGGCAAGCTGCGCGCGGCCAGCCTGGGCCTCAAGGAGCTGCTGGGCAGCTTCGGGGACCACCCGCCCGTGCGCGTGCCGGGCACCGCCATCTTCATGACGGGCAACCCGGAGGGCACCCCGCCCGCGCTCCTGCACAACCTGAAGCACAACAAGATCCTTCATGAGCAGGTGGTGCTTCTCACCATCATCCCGGAGGAGATTCCCCACGTCGTGGCCCAGGAGCGCGTGGAGGTGGAGCCCCTGGAGCAGGGCTTCGTGCGCGTCGTGGCCCGCTACGGCTTCATGGAGAACCCCAGCATCCCGGACATCCTCAAGCGCTGCCGGGAGAAGGGGCTCCAGTTCCAGCTCATGGGCACCAGCTTCTTCCTGGGCCGCGAAACGCTCATCCCCACCAAGAAGCCCGGCATGGCCGTCTGGCGCGAGGCCCTCTTCACCTGGATGAGCCGCAACGCCCGCAGCGCCACCGCCTACTTCCGCATCCCGCCCAACCGCGTCGTGGAGCTGGGCAGTCAGGTGGAGCTGTAACCCGGCCCATACCGCATGGGGACTTCACCCCGGGAGTAGAATAACTGCTCGGGGTGTGATGCACGTGTTTTGCGGGTCTTGAGGTTTATTCCGCCCCGTAACCCCTTGAAAAGACATGGGCAACGTTCCCGGGGGAGGGGTTATCCAGACCCAGGGGTGTCTACAAGTGGGTGCCAGACAGCCCTTTACGCAGGGGCTTGCCTGCTTCAGATTGCACCGCCCCCGGCCGTCTTTTTCCGGCTCGAATAGAAAAATACGTCAGGGCAGCAACTCTTCCGCCGATGAATCGAGAATCTTTTCGCGGGGCAGAGAAAAATACTGCCCCGATGTAACAGAACTTGGTTACCCTGCGGCCAGGTGTCCCCCGGCACCCGGCGTCTGAAACGAGGTCAGCCCTTCATGCTCCAGGCCATCGCCCCCGCCCCCGTGTCGTCCCCGGTCGTCTCTCCGGTGAAGTCCGTCATGCCGTGGATGGCCGAGCCCCGGATGCCGCTGTCGGACGCGGCGCCGTACACGGTGCTGAGCGCGCAGGAGCTGTACCCGCGCATCTGCGTGCGGGACCCGTACTTCGCGCTGAAGGACGTGACGGTGCTGCCGGGCGAGGTGGTGGCGCGCGTGCCGGTGCAGATGGCGCCGGACGCGGAGGCGATGCCGCTGGGCCTGGGCGAGGCGGGCCGTCACCTGGCCATCCTGGGCTCGTGCGGCGCGGCGCTGGTGGCGCCCAAGGACGGGCAGCACTTCTACCTGGCCAGCGCGGCGCGCGGTCAGTGGCTGCAGCCGGCCCCGCAGGAGCGCGCCTCGGACATGCTCTGGGCGCTGGCGCAGGCGGAGTACACCGGCAAGCGCACCTGCACGGCGCGCACGCTGCTGTCCGCCTCGGACGGCACGCCGCTGTTCAAGCTGGAGGTGGACTACAACGTGCTGTCCGCCGCCGCCTTCACCCGCCTGTTCGGCGAGGCGCGCCAGGAGATGCGCCGCGAGCCGCGCCCCGCGGACACCGTGCAGCGCACCCCGGAGGAGTGGGCGAAGCTGCGGCAGAACCCGTACAGCAAGCCGCTGGACCTCCAGGACTTCCGCATGGACGGCGACATGATGCGCTCGTCGCTCGTCGTCACCCCGGAGCTGTGCAAGGGCCACTTCGCCATGCACCCGGTGATGCCGGTGGCCGTCGTGGCGGGCGGCATGACGCGCATGGCGACCACGCTGGGCCGCGCGCTGGAGCACGCGCCCGGCGCCCGCTTCGTGGCCGGGGACGTGAAGCTGTCCGCGGACAGCCTGGCCTACGCGGGCCAGACGGTGGTGTTCGGCGCGCGCCGCACCCGCGTGCGCGGCGCGGACCACACCTTCGCCTGCCAGGCGTCCGTGGGCGAGCGCGTGGTGGCGCAGTTGGAAGTCACCTACACCCGCGTGGACTGAGCCCTCAGGCCCACTCGATGTCGTAGTCCACGCGGTCGATGCCCTGCGGCTTCGCGGTGACCTTGCCCGTCAAGCCCAGCACCTTCAGCGAGCCGGTGAGGATGCCCACGTGGTACGCGGGCGGCATCATGTCCCGGCGCATCCGCAGGGTGCCGGACTTGGGGCCCGTCGTGAGGTACTCGCGGTTGCCGTAGGACACCGCCGCGCTGTACGCCATCTGCGCGCCCGCGAAGAGCTTCTGCGGGTCTCCCCGGGAGATGATGCCGAACACCAGCATCCCGGGCCCGGTGGAGTAGCGGGTGATGCTCACCTCGCCGCACGCGTGGAACACCGCGTCCTGGGGGCCGAGCGCGCCCTCCAGCACGTCCGCCGCGCTGTACAGGAGCGTGAGGAACTCCCGCGCCGGGTACGAGCGCAGCTCCGCGAAGTCGTGGTTCAGCTCCCCCACGCGCAGTTGCTCCATCCCGATGGCGCCCGCGTGCTGCTGCACCAGGCCGAAGACGGACTTGAAGATGAGCCCACGGATGGAGTCCCCCTGCTGGAGGCTGGCGATCCGGGCGGCGAGTTCGGCCTTGTCCGACGGCATGACTTCCACTCCTTGGTTCACGAGCGAACCCGGCGGTCAGCTTAACGGCCCCGCTTCACCTGTCGACAAAGCGTTTCACCGGGCGTCACACCCGCCAGGACCCGCCATGTCCGGTGCCCGGGCCGACGCGGCGGGTTCCCTGGAGCCCCCGTGACTCCGGGCCCGGCGTCCGTCAGCGCTCGTCCAGCAGCACCGGCGCGAAGCCGGCCGCGTCGCAGGACGCGAGCACGTAGCGCACGCCCGCCCGCTCGCCGGTGAAGCCCGCGGGGATGCCGCTCGAGTGCAGGTGGCCGTACACGCACACCTTGGGGGCGAACGCCTCGATGGGGGCGCTGAACGCGGTGGCCCGCTCGTTGGCGTACACGGGCGGGAAGTGCACCGCGACGATGCGGGTGAGCGGCGTGGGGTGGGCCGCCTCCTTCTTGAGCGCATCGTCGATGGACGTGGAGAGCCGGCGCGTCTCGCGCTCCACGTAGCCGGAGTCCCCCTGCTCGTCGCCCATCTCCCCGCCGGGCATGGGCGGCGCCTCCGGCGCGGTCCACAGCCGCGTGCCGGCGATGACCCACGGCCCCAGCACGAAGGCGTTGTTGTGCAGGAAGCCCTCCAGCGTGCGGAACGGCTCCAGCAGCTTGCGCAGCTTGGACGCGGAGTCGCCCCACCAGTAGTCGTGGTTGCCGCGCACCAGCACCTTGCGCCCCGGCCGCGCGTCCAGCCACGCCAGGTCCTCCATCACCTCGTGGGGACGGGTGGCCCAGGAGATGTCCCCCGCGACGATGACCGCGTCCTCCGGCCGCACCCGTTCGTCCCACGCGCGCTGCAGGGGCAGCGGGTGGTCCGTCCAGCCGAAGCGGTGCATGTCCTTCTGCCGGGTGGAGGGCAGGTGCGTGTCGCCAATACCGAAGAGCCGCATGATGCTGGCGTCATAGCGGATGCCCCGGCCCCATGTCGGCCCTTCCAGCGCGGTGCGCGCCCGGATGGCCTCCCGCCCCCCCATCCGCCAAGGGTTCAAATAGTGATTGATACAAGAAATGATGTAACAAAACGTTACATCATGGATGTCCTGAAACACGGCGGTGCGGCATCCATGCACCACGCCGGACTCCGGGTGAAACAGTGGGTCCAGGGATGTAGGTAATTCCGTGATTTCAGGTGCTTGAGGTCACGAGGCGCGCCGCGCCCCGAGTGCGGGTGGAGCATGCATGCACCGGTCGCGGAAGAAAACTGGACGAAGGTGACGGGTTGGAGGCGGCTGGCACGCACGGTGCTGAGAAGGCGCGCAGTTCCTCCCCCGACTTTGGAGTCCCCTCATGTCAACCTTCCGCAATCCCTTCGCGGCGGCCGCCGTGGCCCTGGTGCTTTCCGCGTGCGGTCCCCAGGCGCAGCAGCCCACCGAGGCCCCTCCGGCCGAGACGCCGTCGCAGCCCTCCACGGACACGGCCGGCAGCGCGCTGCCGCGTGAGCTGGACCCGCTGTTCGCGCAGGCCGCCCAGGAGTTCAACGTCCCGGCGGAGCTGCTCAAGGCGGTCTCCTACGCGGAGACGCGCTGGCAGATGGTGCGGGGCGAGGCGGAGTTCCCGGGCCAGGAGCCGGCGTTCGGCCTGATGGCGCTGCGCGGTGAGCACCTGGCGCGGGGCGCGGCGCTGGCGGGCGTGACGGTGGAGGCGGCCA
Organism: Corallococcus sp. AS-1-12; assembly: GCF_020036995.1. NCBI lineage: Bacteria > Pseudomonadati > Myxococcota > Myxococcia > Myxococcales > Myxococcaceae > Corallococcus > Corallococcus sp. AS-1-12. The sequence continues at coordinate 40,523 of NZ_JAIQDD010000039.1, forward strand.
GCACGGACGCGCTGTCCAACGTGCGCGCGGGCGCGGCGCGGCTGTCCCAGTTGGCCACGGACGCGAACGTGGAGCGCGGGGACCTGGCCGCGTGGGCGCCGGTGGTGGCCGAGCTGAGCGGCATCACCCTCCCGGAGGCGCAGGCGGAGCACGTGCACCGCGGCGTGTACTCGGTGCTGAACCAGGGCGCGGTGGCGCTCAACCAGGACGGCTCGGTGGCCGTGTCGCTGGAGCCGGTGAAGGTGGAGGCGAAGTTCGAGCGTCCCCAGGTGCGCGCCATGGCGGCGGGCCCGGACTACGCGGCGTCCATCTGGCGGCCGGCGCCCACGGGCAACTACGGCACGCGCACGTCGGGCGCGGCGGGCGACCCGTCGATGATCATCATCCACACCTGTGAGGGCAGCTACAGCTCGTGCTGGAGCTGGCTCACCAACAGCGCGGCGGGCGTGAGCGCGCACTACGTGGTGAACGAGAGCGGCAGCGAAATCTCCCAGTTGGTGCGCGAGGCGAACCGCGCCTACCACATCGGCGCGACGTACGACTGCTCGCTCAACAGCAGCAAGGAGTGCTGGCTCAACGGCGTGCAGGCCAACCACTTCACCATCGGCATCGAGCACGGCGGCTACGCCAGCCAGTCGTCCTTCCCGGCCGGGCAGATTGACGCGTCCGCGAAGCTGTCGTGCGACATCGCGCGCGACAACGCCATCATCAAGGACAGCTACCACATCGTGGCGCACGGCAAGCTGCAGCCGGCGACGCGCACGGACCCGGGCCCCAACTGGCCGTGGTCCACGTACCTCAGCAAGATCAACAGCTACTGCGGCACGGCCACGCCGTCCGGTGAGATCATCATCGACAGCAACAGCGCCAACAACGACGCGTCCAAGGCGAGGTTCTCGCTGACGGGCGCGTGGTCGGACGGCTACAGCGCCGGCTACTACGGCAGCGGCTACTACTACGCGGCCACGGAGGCCATCTCCGCGCCGGCCACGTTCGAGTTCTACCTGCCCACCGCGCAGACGCGCACCGTCGACGCCTGGTGGGTCGAGGGCACGAACCGCTCCACCACGGCGCCGTTCATCGCCTACAACGCGGCGGGCTCCGAGGTGGGCCGCGTGTCCGTCAACCAGCAGACCAACGGCGGCAAGTGGGTGCAGTTGGGCACGTACAGCTTCTCCGCCGGCTGGAACAAGGTGCAGTTGAGCCGCTGGACGACCCCGGGCTACGTGGTCATGGCCGACGCCGTCCGGGTGCGCTGACGTGATGCACGAGGGCCTTGAACAGCGGAAGCGTTCCGGGCCCTCGCGGGCACGGCGGGGGTGGGCCGTGCTCGCCCTGCTGGGCGCCATGGGCTGTCAGGGCCGCTGCGGCGGCGCCGCCGCGGTCCCGGCGCCCGGCGCGTTGTCGGAGGCGGAGCGGCGGGCCCTGCCGGGCACCATCGTCTTCCTCTCCGAGAGGGCGGGACAGAAGGACGTCTGGCGGGTGACGCCCGCCGGAGAGGAGACGCAGGTCACCTCCGCGCCGGAGGACGAGTACCCCGGCCCGCCGTCGCCGGACGGCCGCACGCTGCTGGTCATCGCGTCGGGCGAGGCGAACGGGCGCGTCTTCCAGCAACTGCGCCTGCAGCCGCTCCAGGGAGGCCCCCAGGTGGCGCTGCATCCGCCCCGGCCCCGGGCGCGCAACGCGAGCTGGGCGCCGGACGGCACGTGGCTGGCCGTGGAGTCCGACGCGCAGGGCTTCAGCGACGTGGTGCGCGTGCTGCCCCGGGCGAACGCGGTGGACACGCGGCTGACGCACGTGAAGGCGGGCTGCTTCGAGCCCGCGGTGTCCCCGGACGGCACGGAGGTGGCGTGCGTGTGCAGCGGGGACGGCGACCCGGAGGTCTACGTCTTCCGCGCGGACGGCACGGGCGAGCCCCGCCGCATCACCACGTTCTACATGGAGGACCGGACGCCGCAGTGGAGCCCGGACGGCAAGTGGCTGCTGTTCGTGAGCAACCGCGAGCGCAAGGAGCGCGTGTACCTGGTGCGCGCGGACGGCTCGGACCTGCGCGCCGTGTCCGGAGAGGGCTTCGCGGGAGACGAGCGGGAGGCGGTCTTCAGCCCGGACGGCAGGCGCGTGGCGTACGTGGCCCGGCTTGAGGACGGCAGGAGCCGCATCTGGGTGGCGGACGTGGCGGGAGGCGCGCCGGTGGCGCTGACGGACGGGCGGCACCGCGACGACATGCCGGCGTGGAGCCCGGACGGCAAGGCGCTGGTGTTCGTGTCCGAGCGCGACGGCGACACCGACCTGTACCTCATGCGCCCGGACGGCACCGGCCAGACGCGGCTCACCACGGCGAAGGGCGCGGACTGGCTGCCGCGCTGGTTCGCGCCGCGCTAGCCCGCGCGCTGGCGCAGCGCTTCGGGCACCGTGGGGACGGCGGGGGACTCCATGGGCACGCTGAAGAAGAAGGTGACGCCCCGGCCCGGCTCGCTCTCCACCCAGATGTGGCCGCCGTGGGCCTCCACGATGAGCCGGCTGATGTAGAGCCCCAGCCCCAGCCCCTTGCCGTCCGCCGAGCGGCCGTCCTCCGTGCGGTAGTACTTGTCGAACAGGCGCGCCGCGTCCCGGGGGGACAGCCCCGCGCCCTGGTTGGTCACCGACACCACGGCGTGGTCGTGCACGGCGGAGAGCCGCACGTCCACCGGCGTCCCCGTGGGGCTGTACTTGAGCGCGTTGGTCAGCAGGTTGGTCACCACGCGCTCCATGCGCGCGGCGTCCATGGGCACCGGCGGCAGCGGCTCCTGCCGGTGCAGCCGGAAGCGCTCGCGCGCGTCGGGCGGCACGTCGCGCTCCAGCACCTCCTCCAGGAAGCGGCCCAGGTCGCGCGCCTCGCGGCGCAGGTTCACCCGGCCGGACTCCAGCCGCGAGCCCTCCAGCAGCTCTTCAATCATCGTGCTCATCCACTCCACGTTGTGGATGATGGCCTGGGTCATGTGGCCCTCGCGCTCCAGCTTCCGCTCGTGCAGCGCGCGCTGGAGCAGGTGGGCGCGCAGGTTGATGGTGTTCAGCGGGTTGCGCAGGTCGTGGGAGATGAGCCCCACGTACTCCTCGCGCAGCTTCTCCAGGTCCCGGCGCTCGGTGACGTCGCGCAGGATGGCGATGCGCGTGGCGTCGTCCTCGCCCTCCAGCGGCAGCGGGCTCAGCCGCACCTCCAGCGGCACGCTGGTGCCGTCCTGCCGCTGACCGGACACCAGCCGCCCGCCCCGGGCGCGCTCCGGACCCTCCCCGGGCGCGGCCGGGCCGTGGAGCCCCTCCGGCACCAGCAGCTCCACCTCGCGCGCCAGCAGGGCCTCCCGCCGGTAGCCGAAGACGCGTTCGGCCTCCGCGTTGGCGAAGCGCACGCGGCCGGTGGCGTCCACCACCACCATGGGGTCCGGCGCGGTGTCCAGGAAGGTGCGGAAGCGCTCCTCGGAGGCCTCCAGCGCGGCCGTGGCCCGCATGCGCTCGGTGTCCAGCACGTCCAGCGCCCGCGCCGCCAGCAGCACCAGCGTGACGCCGCCGGCGGCCACCACCGTGGCGAACAGGGGCAGCTTCGCGTCGTGGCTGAGCCCGCCCGTCAGGTGGAGCAGCACCAGCGTCAGCCCCAGCACCGGCGGCCCCAGCAGCGTCACCGGCACCAGCCGCCGCGCCACGAAGCCGCCCAGCGTGTCCCGGGTGAGCCGCGCCATCAGCCCCAGCTCCGGCCGGGCGCACAGCGTGCCCATGGCCAGCAGCATCAGCACGCAGGTGGTGTGCAGCCCCATGCTGCGCTCCTGGAAGAACGGCGCGGCGAAGGGCGTCACCAGCGGGCCCAGCAGGAAGCCGTTGAGCCCCGTCAGCGCCGCCATCAGCGCGAGCACCACCAGCCCATCCGACCATGACAGCCGCTGCGGGTGGCCCCGGTCCACCAGCGCCAGCGCCGGGCCCAGGAGCATCAGGCACAGCGCCGTCAGGGGCGAGGACGCGACGCCGGGCGCCGCGCCGCCGGCATCGCCCAGCATGCGCAGGAACAGCGCGTCCAGGCCCCCGGTGCCTCCGGTGATGACGCCGTCCACCAGGCTCGCCGCGCCCAGCAGCGCCGTGGTCAGGGCCAGCGCCGTGCCCAGCCGGTGCTGGAAGCGGGAGGGCGTGGCCCGCAGCCTCAGGCCCAGCGCGGCCCCACCCAGCAGCAACCCCAGCGCCGCGCTGGGACGCATGGCCGGGAGCGCGGCGCCCATGGACTTGAGGAGCATGACGTCCAGCGCCCAGCCCGTCAGCACCAGCAGCCCCACCAGGCAGGCGGCCACCGCGGAGCTGCGCGCAAGGGCACGGACCATCGCCGTGCTTCGTGGCATGGATCGGCCGCTCATCATCCGCGTCCCCCCGGAACGCCAGCCCTGCATCCTGCCACAACATCTCGTGTCGGCGCCCCCCCCGGCAATGGGACGCCGGGGTTGGGGGATGTCCGCTCTAGGCGGGGATGTCCGACCTGTCCAGGGTTGGGTCAGGGTGCGTAGCGGCCTGGATACACGGTGAGGACGACGCCCAGCCCCGGGCCCACGTCGACGTTGCGCGGTACGTACGCGCTGGTGCCCTCCACGGACACCTGGAAGGACGACACCCCGGCGCCGGAGTGCACGAAGAGGAACAGCCCGTGGGCCGCGGTGCCCGCGGTGTCCACGGACGTCAGGTCCGCGGACGGGTAGTAGACGCGGTCCGCCAGCTCGGCGCGGTCCAGCGCCACGCGCGCGCCGCTCACGGGCTGACCGTTCAGGTCCACCACACGCCCCAGCACGAAGCCCGCGGAGGCCAGGGTGACCGCCGCGTCCCCGGTGTGGACCTGGAGGCGCGGCGCACCCACGGCGGCGCCCAGTTGATCCACGAAGGCGGAGGGCAGGGCCCACGCGTGCGCGTCGATGATGTCCGTGCGCGGACGGGTGCCGGTGAAGGCGGTGTCGTAGACGAGCGTGGTGCTGCGCACGAGGCCGTCGTGCGAGAGGCCCACCGCGAGCCCCTGGTGCACGTCGCGCACGGGCACGCCGGTGATGCGGAAGGCGCCGTCCTCGGACACCTCGCCGGTGGCGAAGGTGGCGGCCGCGTCGTTGACGGCCACGCGCAGCGGCTCCTCCACGGTGAGCGCCATCCCGGTGAGCGACGCCGGCGCCGAGGCCATGCCCTCTGCCTCCGGGAACACGCGCGCCTCGCCGCTCACGAGGATGCGAAGGTTCTCCAGGTCCACCGCCTCGGCGTCCTCGGTCCGCACGCCGGGGTCCGGTGTGAAGCCGCCGTCGCCACAGGCCATCGCCAACAGCCCGAGCACGGCACCACCCGCCGCCCGAATGTAGTGTTTCATCGGGCGGCAACATCTTCACGGCTCGGGGGGCACGCAATCCGTCCCCGGGTGGCGTCCGTCCCCTTCAAGACGCACCGCTGCTCCCGCGGGCCGGACACCCCGGACACCGGGCCCTCCGGGTGTTGAAAACACGTCGGCACCGGGAGCCGGCCTTCCGCTGGAGACGGAAGGCGGACGCCCGGTGCCGCGGGTCACGCCAGGGAGGGGGACGCGGAGCGCCTACCAGCCCGAGCCGCTCCTGCCGGAGGAGCCGGAGCTCTTGCCGGTGTTCCAACCCCCGCCGCTGTTGCCGCTCCCGCTGCCGCGGCCATTGCCGCCGCCGCTGCTGCCGCTGCTGCCGCTGCTGCCGCTGCTGCCGCTGGGAGGGCTGCTCCAGCCGCCGCTGCTCCGGCCATTGCTGTTGCCGCTGTTGCCGCGGTTGTTGTCCCGGTCGTTGTCCTTCTCGCGGCTCTTGCTGGCCGGGGTGTCCCAGCCGCCGCTGCTCCGGCCGTTGTCCCGGTCATTGTCCCGGTCCCGGTCGTTGTCCCGCGAGTTGTTGGAGGGGGCGACGCTGTTGCCGCGGCCCCAGCCGGAGCCGCTGGGAGGCCGGGCGCCGGTGCCCGTGCCGCCGGGGGGCGGGTTGCGGCCCTGGTTGACGGGGGCCGGCGCGGGCCGCGAGGGGCCGACGTTGTTGCGGCCGCCGGGGACCGCGGAGGCCGAGTGGCTGTTGCTCCAGCGGTAGCCCCGGCTGCCGCGGTCGTAGGAGTAGCCCGCGCCCCACGAGCCGTGCGGGTAGAAGTCGTGCTGGTGGCGGCCGTGGAAGTTGCAGTACGCGCCGCTGGGGGTGGGGTGGTAGTCCCAGTACCAGACCACCGTCGGGCCCCGGTAGTAGTAGACGTTGTCCGTGTAGACGTAGGACGTCGAGGGCGGCTCGTAGTCGTGGACGTGGGCGTAGTCCTCCGGGCACCAGCCGCCGCCGTAGTCGTCGGGGACGGGGTGCGCGCCGGCGAACCGGTACTCCGCCACGGGGGCGACGTAGGCCACGCGGCGGACGGGGCGGTGCGAGTGGGCCTCGACGACACAGCCCGTCCCCATCAGCAGGGCCACGGGGACGACCAGGGCGAGCAAGCGGTTCATGAGGAGTCTCCTGGCGCGGAAGTGGACCCTCAAAGCGTCCCGCTCCGCAACCTCTGCCCCCATGACGGCCGGCCGCCCGGGAAATTCACCCGGACTGCCCGCCCGCCGGGAAGGGGAGGGGCCCGCCTGATATGACACCCGGGTCGCGGCCCTCTGGGGGCGCCGCGCCTTCGGAGGCATGCGGATGTCGGATGTGGATTTCGGACGCGCGATGGGGGCGTCCTGCGCGCTGCACCCGGGGCGGGAGGCCACGGGCACCTGCGCCCGCTGTGGCAACTTCACGTGCGACGCGTGCAGCCAGGACGGCGCGTCACCGCGCTGCCCCACGTGCCGGGAGCGCTCCGGCGCCACGTTCCCGCTGAGCCGGGAGACGTGGACCTTCAACAAGCTGTGGGACGTGTGCTGGCCCGCGTTCCAGCGCGAGTGGGGCATGCTGTCGCTCGCGGTGTTGATCTACCTGGGCGTGTCCCTGGGCGCGAACCTGCTCCTCAACGTGGCCACGGGCATTGGCGCGGCGGCGGACAGCGTCGTCGTGGCCATGGTGCTGGGCGGGGTGGGGTTCGTGGCGCAGCAACTGGTGCAGGGCCTGGTGCAACTGGGGCTCTTGCGCGTGTGCTTCGACGTGCTGCACGGAGGCCGCGCGGACGTGGCGCGCCTCTTCAGCCAGATGCACAAGGCGGTCCCCTACACGCTGACGATGCTCCTCGTCTTCGTCATCGTGATGGTGCCGCTGGCCCTGCTGTCCTTCCTGGGCATCCTCGCGCTCGTGGGCACGGGCCTGATGAGCGGCGTGGACCTGGGCTCCTCCTCCGAGCAGTTCTGGAACGCGCTGGTGCCCATCTTCGGCGTGATGGGGCTGGGGTTCCTGGTGCTGGTGGGGCCCCTCATGTACCTGGCGCTGCCGCTCTACCTGGTCCAGCCGGAGCTCGCCTATAGCGACGCGCCGCCCTCTCCCCTCGAGGTGCTGCGCCGCAGTTGGGAGGCCGCGCGCGGTCAGCGCCTGGGCATCCTGGGCGTGGGGCTCGCGGGGGCGGCCGCCATGCTGGCGGGTGTCTTCGCGTGCTGCGTGGGCTTCATCCCCGGCATGGCGCTGGCCCAACTGCTCATCGCGGGGATGTTCCTGTGCCTGCGCTCCCCGCGCGACGACGCGGAGTCCTTCCCGGGCTGAGGGCCGCGGGACGCGGGGACGCGCGCCTTCGCGAACGGGGCGAAGGCGCGCGCGGGGACGCTCTTCAGTGCACCAGCCGCTCGGAGGAGCCCGAGCGGGGCACGGCGACCTTGCCCAGGCACGCGAGGATGTGCTCGCGGTACTCGGACAGCTCGCGCAGGCCGCACAGCATCCACCGGCCGCCAATCACCAGCGTGGGCACGCCGCGCACGCCGCGGCTGCCGGCCAGCCGGTGCTCGTCGTAGATGAGCCGGCGCGTCTCCTCCGAACGGAAGGCCGCGGAGAACTGGTTCATGGACAGGCCCACGCGCGACGCCAGCTCGAACACCACATCCGAGCGCGACACGTTGACGCCCTGCTCCAGCGCGGCGCGCTGCATGGACCGGGCGAGGAAGGCCCGCGCCTGCGGCCCCTGCAACCGCGCCGCCTCCAGCGCCGCCAGCGCCGGCACGCTGGAGCGCGGCGGATCACCGCCCAGCCACAGGTCCGTGGAGAGCAGCGAGGCCGTGGGGTCGGGTTCGCGCTGCGCGCGCTTCACCTCTTCCACCAGCCCGCGCACTTCGCGCTCCGTGGGCAGGACGTCGTGCAGACGCAGGGGGTAGGGACGCACGCTCCAGCGGACGGCGTCGCCAAACTCCTGGCGAAGCACCTCCAACCGTTGGTCGGCGAGGTAGCACCAGGCACAAAGCACATCCTGGTAGACGGTGATCTGCAGCGGCTTGTGCAGCGTTTTCATCGGGGGTCGCCAGATTAGAGGCGCATCCCCGCCGCTGCCAACACCCACGGACAATCCACGCCCGAAGGCATTCCCGTATTCCTGAGGAGCATCCAAGGCACCGTGCGCACCGTGAATCCCCGCACGCACGCCATGGAGCAGGCGGGCAGGCACGCAGGTGCTGCTCGCGCGCCTGCTTCCAACACCACGGGTTGATCACGAGGCGCGGCCCGCCCGTGTGCTCAACACGCTGGCCCGGGTCCCCGCGTACACCAACGCGTGCTCCACGATGTGGCCCGCGATGTCCCTGCCGGTGGCGCCCTCCAGGCCCTCGAAGCCGGGGCTGGAGTTGATCTCCATCAGGCGCGGGCCCTCGCGGCCCTCCAGCATGTCCACGCCCGCGACCTCCAGCCCGATGATGCGCGCCGCCTTCACCGCGGCCTCCACGTAGTCCGGGGGCAGGGTGATGGCGCGGCCCTCGCCGCCGCGGTGGATGTTGGAGCGGAACTCGCCCTTCTTCGCCTTGCGGCGCATGGCGCCCACCACGGTGTCGCCCACCACCAGCGCGCGCACGTCGCGGCCCTCGCTCTCCGCGACGAACTCCTGGAGGACGATCTCCTGGCCCAGGTCCCAGAAGGTGTCGAGGATGGTCTGCACCTCCGGCAGCGTGTGGGCGATCATCACGCCCACGCCCTGGGTGCCCTTGATCAGCTTGATGATGACGGGCAGTCCGCCCACCTCCTGCACCAGCTTGCGCACGTTGCCGCGGTCGTGCGCCATCACCGTCTTGGGCATGTCCAGGCCCGCGCGGGCGAGGAACTGGAGCGCGCGCAGCTTGTCGCGGCTGCGCGCGATGGCCGTGGGCGGGTTGAGGACGGGCACGTCCATCATCTCGAAGTGGTTCACCACCGCCAGGCCGTACGCGGTGATGGACGCGCCGATGCGCGGAATCACCACGTCCACGCCCTTCACCTCCGCGCCGCGGTAGGTCATGCGCGGCTGGCCGCGCGCCAGCAGCAGGCAGCAGCGCAGCGTGTCGAACACGAGCGCCCGGTGCCCCTGGGCCTTGATGGCCTCCACCAGCCGGCGCGTCGAGTACAGCGAGCGCTTGCGGGACAGGATGGCCACGGTCTTCTTCGCGCGGGGCCGCTTGGGTCGCGGTGCGTCACCGCGCTCGGGTGCCTGTGCGCCAGGCGGGACGGGCGCCTTCTTCGGCTGGGCTTTTCGGGGGGACATGCGGGGCGCGGGACACTAGCACGCACGGGCGTGGAGGCACGGCGCGTGGGCACCCTTTGCTATCCTCGCGTTCACTGATGACCGCACCCAACCCGCATCCCGACGACATCCACACCAACCCCGGAGACGTCGGCCTCGAACTGTCCTCCCAGTCCCCCCTCCTGGGGGAGACGCTGGTGGTGGATCCGCGCGCCAGCGTGAAGCTGCACAAGTGCCGGCTGGTGGTGACGTCCGGTCCGGACACCGGGCGCTCCATGGTCAGCGACAAGGAGCGGCTGCGCTGCGGGGCGCACCCGGGCAACGACCTGGTGCTGGTGGAGGACCGCACCGCCAGCCGCCACCACTTCGAGGTGCAGTACACCGAGCGCGGCCACCTCCTGGTGGACCTGAACTCCACCAACGGCACCTTCCTGGACGGCCGCCGGATTGAACGGGCCTACCTGTCCCCGGGCTCGCAGATCCGCGCCGGCTCCTCCGTCATCACCTTCGCCCCCCTGGATGAAGAGGTGGCGGTGGAGCCCGACCGCGAGGGCGAGCTGTGCGGCATGGTGGGCCAGAGCGTGAAGATGCGGCAGGTGTTCGGGCTCATCAAGCGCATCGCGCCCATGGACGTGTCCGTCATCATCCAGGGGGAGACGGGCACCGGGAAGGAGCTGGTCTCCTGCGCCATCCATGAGCTGTCCGGCCGCAAGAAGGGCCCCATGGTGGTGCTGGACTGCGGCGCCATCCCGCCCAACCTCATCGAGAGCGAGCTGTTCGGCCATGAGAAGGGCGCCTTCACCGGCGCCACGTCCAGCCGCCCCGGCGCCTTCGAGCGCGCGCAAGGGGGCACCATCTTCCTGGACGAATTGGGCGAGCTGCGCCTGGACCTGCAGCCCAAGCTGCTGCGCGTGCTGGAGAACCGCGAGGTGCGCCGAGTGGGCGGCAACGACGTCATTGAAGTGGACTGCCGGGTCATCGCCGCCACCCACCGCGACCTGGTGAAGGAGATCGCCGCGGGCAACTTCCGCGAGGACCTCTACTTCCGCCTGTCCGTCATCCACATCCAGTTGCCGCCCCTGCGCCAGCGCCGGGACGACATCCCGCTCATCCTCAAGCAGGCGCTGGCGGAGCCGGAGGTGGTGGAGAAGCACGGCCGCAAGCGCTTCTCCGCGGAGGCCCTGGGGCTGCTCATGGCCTACGCCTGGCCCGGCAACGTGCGCGAGCTGATGAACGTGCTCTCCCACGTGCTGACCTTCTCCGAGGGCGAGGAGATACTGCCCTCCCATCTGCCCCCGCGCGTCCGGGGCCAGGCCCGCGAGGGGCCGCTGCCCTTCAACGAGCACCTGGCCTTCAAGGACGCCAAGGAGCTGCTCCTGGAGAACTTCGAGCGCGAGTACGTCACCAGCGTCCTCACCCGCTGCGAGGGCAACCTCTCCCGCGCCGCCCGGGAGAGCGGGCTGCACCGCAAGTCCATCGAGCGGCTGGTGAAGAAGTATCAACTCGACGCCAAGGGGCTGAAACCGCGCTGAAACAGCGTCGTTACACGGTTTCACTGGGGGTATTTCATCCCCAGGAAGTTTTCACCGGGCCCGTCCTCTGAGACACTCCCGGTTCCCCCTTCCGACCCCGACGCAGTGTGTCGGCGGTCACTTGACGGATACTGCGAGATTCCCCCGTCCCGCAGGATGAGCCTCCGTATGAGCGCACGATCCCCCCGTGAAGCAGGCGAATCCGGCCAGGCCCTGGTGGAGGCCGCCCTGTCGCTGCCGCTGGTCGTGTTCCTGATTCTGGGCGCGCTCCAGCTCTTCCTGATGATGCAGGCGCGGGTGATGACGCACTACGCGGCCTTCCGGGCGACGCGCGCGGGCAGCGTGGCGCACGGGGACTGCGAGCGGATGACCCACGCGGCCATCCTGGCGCTGATTCCGACCTTCCACTCGTTCATGGGGCAGGGGACGGGGTCGCTCAACGGTCCTTTGGGCCGCGGCGCGGGTTCGGACGCGCCCCGGCTGCTGGCGGAGGCGTTCGCGGCGCGGATGAACAACCGCTACGCGGGCTCCGGCGGTCCGGGCCCGGGCCTGGACGGCGTGCACAACCGCAGCATCGTGTGGATCCAGCGGGACCTGGCGGGCGGCGGCGTGGACAGCCCGGAGGACAGCGACTTCGACCGGCCGGGGCACCTGCGGCGGCTGGAGGTGCAGTTGGTCTTCTGGTACCCGCTGCGCATCCCGTTCGCCAACTGGGTGATGTCGCGCATGTTCCTGGCGCACTTCAGCCTGCGCTCCTACACGGACGCGAACCCGCTCATCGTCCCGGAGCGCAACGCCAACTGGAACGGCAGTGACGTGACGGCGTCGCACGTGCTGGACGGCGAGCTGGGCGCGGAGCTGGCGGACCGCGTGCTCAACCGGCAGTACGTCTTCCCCATCATCACCACGTTCACCATGCGAATGATGACGCCCGTGAAGTCGCGTTTCTTCGCCACCATGGCCTGTCCCCGGTGAAAACGATGAAGCGCTCCCCCCTCCAGCGCGGTCAGACCCTGGTGCTGTTCGTCCTCAGCATGTTGCTGCTGTTGCTGATGGTGGCCCTCACGCTGTCGTTCACCATGAAGGTGCGCGAGCGCATCGAGGTGCAGACGGTGGCGGACGCGGCCGCGTACTCGAACGCGGTGGCCACGGCGCGCACGTTCAACACCATCGCCGTCAGCAACCGCGCGGAGATCGCCCACATGGTGGCGAACGCCGGCGCGGCCAGCCTGCTCAACTGGGCCAGCCTCTACCGCGGCGAGCTGAACGCGGCGAAGGCCGGCTACGCGGCGTGGGTGCCCGTCTACCAGGCCTTCGCCATCGCCGGCTGTCCCTGCGCCTGGAGCAACGGCTTCTGCGCCCGCATGTGCCGCTGCGGCACGCGCGGCGTGTCGGACCTGGGCCGGCTGATGACGAAGCTGCAGCGCGAGGACCTGCGCGTGGAGGCCGTCTTCCAGTCCCTGGACCCCATGGTGGGCCTGCAGATGCGCCTGCACCAGGTGGCGGCGGGCGCGCTGTATGCCTCCTCCCTGAACGACTACATGAACCTCGAGGACAAGATTGGCAACCAGGGGTTCGCCAACGACATCCTGGGGGACCTGGTGCCGGGCAAGAACCCGCGCGACGCCGGGTGGCTGGCGCCGTCCGCGGGCAACGTCTCCCGCAACGAGCTGGCGGACAACACGGCGTGCTTGGGTGGAGGCGCGGTGTGTGACCCGCTGCCGCTGACGGTGGCCCACAGCGTGGACGCGGCCATGGGCAGCCGCGGCTTCACCTTCGTCACGTCGCGCACCATCGAGCAGTACATCGCGCACGAGGCGAACCTGGCGTTCGTCATCACGCCGCCGGACATCGTCACGCTCTTGCATGCCGCTGGCACGGCGCACTTCGGCAAGCCCATCCTCCAGTACGGGCTCTTTCCTCCCTACGCTCCCGCCGTCACGGCTGAAGACCAGAGCACCGTGGCCTTCGTCTACAACCACATCGCGCATGGCGGTGGACCGCCGTGCCCGGTGATGGTGGGCGGGACGGTGCCGACGCTCGCCCTGTTCGCGGCCTCCGGCGGCGTCATGCCCACGCCCACGCATATGTGGTTTGGCGGCACGGACCCGGCGCCCTTCGCGCGGCACATGCTGGCGCCGTGTCTGGGCGGTCCGTCGAGCTGCCCGGGCATCTGGCCGCCGTTCATGGACTACAACCTGACGGAGCTGTGGCCCAACGGCGAGGACAACAACTTCGGGCAGCCGAAGAACTTCGCGGTCATCCAGCGAGACCGCAGCAACATGCCCGCGGCGCAGCAGGACCCGTGGAACCTGGCGTTCCGCTTCCGCTTCGAGGCCAACAACCCGAACCCGAACGCGGGCAAGTTCGACAACCGCAGCGCCACCATGGCGGACGGCACGCCGCTGGGCATCCAGACGGCGCTGTCCACGGGCATTGCGTACTACCACCGTGGCCGCAGCCTGGGCGTCTCCCACTGGAGCGAGCCGCCCAACCTGCTCAACCCGTACTGGCGCGCCACGCTGGTGCCGGTGGACACGGATGAGACGGGGCTTCAGGACGCAATCGACACGTTGGGTTCCAGCTCTCCTGCCTCCGCCGCCACCATCCAGGAGCTGCGGCGCGTGGGCTTCAGGGGGTTCCAGTGATGCACAGCCACCTTCGTCGTCACCGCAGGCAGGCGCGGGGCCAGTCCATCGTCGAGGCGGCCCTCGGCGTCACGCTGTTCATCACCATCCTGGTGTTCGGCATCCACTTCGCGGAGGTGGGCTTCCTGTCGCTGAAGGTGCAGGAGGCCGCCGTGTCCGCGCTGTGGAACGGCACGCACGGGGAGATGCATGACATCCCCGTGGACTACGGCTCGGCGCATGACTCCATGCGGCGGGCAGGTGAGGACGCGCAGGCGCGGTACGCGGACTTCAACGGCCTGTCGTCCGTCAACCGCGGCGACACCATCACGCAGGTGTTCACGCGGGGCTCGGACCTGCGCGTGAGCTGCGACCGCAACGGGGGGCTGGACTGGGATGGCCCCGTGCTGACCCGGCTGATGTACCGCGACGAGGGCGGCACGGGGTGCACGTCCCAGGCGAACCTGAGCTCCTGGAACATCCCCACCCGGTACCTGGACCAGACCTCGGAGACGGGGCTGTACAAGGAGCAGCACCAGGACCCGGCCCACGCCAACATCCAGGTGTGTGGCATTGGCCGCGCGGTGGGCGGCACCTGCCGGGGCCGCTTCTCCATGCTCGTGGATGACTGGGGCCTGTCGAACGAGGTCGAGTCCTCCACCTGCTTGTTGTTCCAGGACCTGGCGGTGCCGTGCACCAATGTGCCGTTCTACACGGCCACGAAGGGCGTCTACGAGCCCACCACGCTGCCCATCCCGACCTACGCCAGCTTCCTGGCGATGGATGCCCTCTTCTTCAACCCGCTGCCGCCCCTGGTCTTGATGCAGCGGGAGAACACCTTCTGGATGAGCGCTGCGGGTGAGGAGAGCCAATTCATGCAGGCCTTTGCCCTCAAGCCCGCGCCCTTGGGAAACCTGTGGAACACGTCCCCCGGCGCGCTGATTGGCATCACCACGCCCCACTACGGTCTGGGCTATCTGGACCGTAACGGCTGTTTCCTTGGAAAGGATTGCTGAAGATGAAGATGCGAAGCCTGCTGTCGGGTGGAGTTCTGGCGTTCGTGCTGTGCCTGACGGCGTCCCCCGCGCGCGCGGACAGCAATTCGTGCAACACGGACTGCGCGACGAAGAACGGGGACACGCTCAACGCCTGCATCACCGCCTGTCCGGCGCCGAGCAGCCCGGGGGCGGCGAAGGACAGCAGCCGCACCTGCTCCGCGCGCTGCGCGCAGAAGTTCCAGGCCCAGTTCAACCAGTGCAAGTCCCGCTGCCCCAAGCCGGAGGGCGACACGGGGCCGAAGTCGGGCAAGTCCGTCAAGGCCGCGCGGTCGAACCGCGGTTAGGGGAGACGGGATGATGCGCGCGATTCGTGGGGCGGCCCTGGTGCTGGTGTTGGGGCTCTCCGCGCCTGCCTGGGCGCAGCGGGCCAACTTCACCTGGGACATCCCGAAGACCGTCAGCGTCGTGGACGTGCCGGGGCAGGTGGACGCCAACGGCGTGCCGGTGAAGCTGCTCGCGGTGCGCAGCAAGGAGAAGGCGCAGGTCATCCTCCAGAGCGTGGTGGACCGCTTCCTCTCCTGGGGCTTCGTGGTGCCGGAGGCGTACAAGCAGCCGCAGCTCCTGCGCGAGCCGATGGTGACCGCCATCGACACGCGCAACTTCATCTCCTACACGGCCATCCTCCAGGTGAACCCGGACAACACCACCACGGTGTTCCTGGGCCAGGCGAACCTGGGCGCCGCGAAGCCGCCCCAGCCCGCGGGGCTGCCCGTGTTCCCCGGCGGCTCCGGGGTGCTGACGGCGCAGACGGAGGGCGCGCACACGGTGAGCTACTCGGTGCCGGGCAAGACGACCGCGGACGTGGAGGCCTTCTACCGCGAGGTGCTCACCAAGGCGGGCTTCAAAGAGATCGAACCCCGCGTGTTCAAGTCCTCCACGGAGGAGGTCTCGCTCAAGCTGGCGGTCACCAAGGAAGGCCCGGTGGCGGTGCGGCTGGTGCGCCGGGCCGCGACGCCGGACGATGACATGCGCCCGGGCGAGTGACGCCAGCGGGCAACGGAAGACGGGAGTGACATGACGACGCGTATCGCGGTGCGGGGATGGCTGGGACTGATGGCGCTGGGAGCCGTGCTGGTGGCGCCCCAGGCGCTCGCGCAGACGTGCGACGAGAAGTGCTCCATCAACGCCGGCCCCACGATGCAGGCCTGTGTGAAGAAGTGCTCCGCCAAGGACAGGAACTGCACGGACAAGTGCACCAAGGCATTCCAGGCCGCGAAGGCGAAGTGCGCGAAGAAGTGTCCCAAGGGCAAGGGCAAGTCCACGCCCCAGCCGCACTCGCACGACCACGACGACCACGACGAGTGAGCCCCTGGCTGTGATTGAAGGACCGGCGGGAGGGTGTTACGGGCGCTGAAGCCATGAGCGACGCCCCCTCCCGCAAGGACCTCGACGCCACCGTCCACCTGCCGCGCACGGAGTTCCCCATGAAGGGGAACCTGGGCCAGCTCGAACCGCGCCTGCTCGCCTGGTGGCGGGAGCAGGACGTGTGGACGCGGTTGCTCCAGAAGAACGCGGGCCGTGAGCCCTTCGTGCTGGCGGACGGGCCGCCGTACGCCAATGGCCACCTGCACGCCGGGCATGCGCTCAACAAGGTGCTGAAGGACATCGTGGTGAAGTTCCGGAACCTCTCCGGACGTCCCTGCGACTTCATCCCCGGCTGGGACACCCACGGGCTGCCCATCGAGCAGGCGGTGGAGAAGCGCCTCAAGGAACAGAAGCTGGACAAGCGCACGCTGTCGCGCGACGCGCTGCTGGAGCGCTGCCGCGAGTACGCGCTGGAGTTCGTGGACATCCAGCGCGCGGAGTTCCAGCGGCTGGGCGTCTTCGGGACGTGGGACGCGCCCTACCGGACGCTCGACTTCAGCTACGAGGCGCAGGAGGTCCGCGAGCTGGCCGCGTTCGCGCGCCGGGGCATGTTGTACCGGCGCAAGAAGCCCGTGGCGTGGTGCCTCCAGGACCAGACCGCGCTCGCGGAGGCGGAGGTGGAGTACGCGGAGCACACGTCACCGTCCACGTACGTGGCCTTCGACGCGGGGCCGGCGCTGGTGGAGAAGCTGCCGCAGTTGAAGGGGCAGCGCGTGTCCTTCGTCATCTGGACCACCACGCCGTGGACGCTGCCGGCCAACCTGGCCATCGCGGTGAACCCGTCGTTCGAATACGTGTTCTACCGGCTGGAGGACCGCGTCCTCTGCGTGGCGAAGGACCTGCTGGCGAAGGTGCTGGCGGAGGTGAAGTCGGACGAGCTGGCCGTGAAGCACGTGCAGTTGCCCACGGGTGAGGTGTCGTCCCCGGCGCTGGTGGACCCATCCCGCATCCTCGCGTACGCGACGGGCGAGGACCTGGAGCACGTGACGTATCAGCACCCGTTCCTGGAGCGGCAGGGGCGCGTGGTGCTGGGCGAGCACGTCACGTTGGACGCGGGCACGGGGCTGGTGCACACGGCGCCGGGGCATGGCCAGGAGGACTACGAGGTCGGCCTGAAGTACGGCCTGGACATCTACAACCCGGTGCGCGCGGACGGCCGCTACGACGACACGGTGGGCGAGGTGCTCGCGGGCCGTCGCGTGTTCGAGGCGAACCCGGCGGTGCTGGACCTGCTGGTGCAGCGGGGCGCGCTGCTCAATGACAGGTCGGACACGCTCACGCACAGCTATCCGCACTGCTGGCGCTGCCACCAGCCGGTCATCCAGGCGGCGACCTACCAGTGGTTCATCCCCATGGACGCGCCGTTCCACGGCACGCGGACGTTCCGGCAGGTGGTGCTGGAGCAGGTGGACCAGGTGCGGTGGGTGCCGTCGTGGGGACAGTCGCGGATCCGCGGCATGCTGGAGGGCCGTCCGGACTGGTGCATCAGCCGGCAGCGGAGCTGGGGCGTGCCGATTCCCATCGCGTACTGCGACGGGTGCGACGACGCGGTGGTGTCCCCGGAGGTGATGGAGCGGGTGGCGGCGGCGGTGGAGAAGGAGGGCGCGGGCGTGTGGTACCGCACGCCGGTGAAGGAGTTCCTCGGTCAGGACTTCACGTGTCCGCGCTGCGGCAAGGGCGAGTTCCACCGCGAGACGGACATCCTGGACGTGTGGTTCGACTCGGCGTGCATGGCGTCCGCGGTGCTGGCGAAGCGGCAGCGCGTGCCGGCGGACCTGTTCCTGGAGGGGAGTGATCAGCACCGGGGCTGGTTCCATTCCTCGCTGCTGGTGTCGGTGGGCACGCGCGACGTGGCGCCCTACAAGGCGTGCCTGACGCACGGCTTCGTGGTGGATGGCCAGGGCGAGAAGATGTCCAAGAGCCGTGGCAACACGGTGGCGCCGGACAAGGTCATCCAGCAGTACGGCGCGGAGGTGCTGCGCCTCTGGGTGGCGGCGAGCGACTACCGCAACGACGTGCGCCTGTCGGACGCCATCCTCAAGGGCCTGTCGGAGGGCTACCGGAAGATCCGCAACACGCTGCGCTACGCGCTGGGCAACCTGCACGACTTCGACCCGGCGAAGGACGCGGTGGCGCCGGACGCGCTGTTGCCCCTGGACCAGTGGGCGCGAGGACGGCTGGCGCAGGTGGCCGCGCGAGTGCGGCAGGCGTACGAGGATTATGAGTTCCACCTCGTCTACGCGACGGTGGTGGACTTCTGCGCCAATGACCTGTCGGCCGTGTACTTCGACATCCTGAAGGACCGGCTCTACACGGCGAAAAAGGACGGGCCCGCGCGGCGGGGGGCGCAGACGGTGTTGCACGAGGTGCTCACGGTGCTGCTGCCGCTGCTGGCGCCGGTGATGAGCTTCACGGCGGAGGAGGCGTGGCAGCACTTGCCGGGCGAGCGCGCGAAGAGCGTGTTCCTGGCGGGCTTCGCGGAGGTGAAGGCCACGATGCCGCCGGAGCTGGAGGCGCGCTACGCGAAGCTCTTCGCGGTGCGCAGCGCGGTGCAGGGCGTGCTGGAGGTGGCGCGGCGGGACAAGCGCATCGGCGCTTCGCTGGAGGCCCGTGTGGCGCTGAGCGCCACGGGCGCGGTGCGGGAGTTGCTGGAGGCGCACCTCGCGGAGCTGCCGGGGCTGTTCATCGTGAGCCAGGTGGAGCTGGTGGAGTCTCCGTCAGAGGCCGCGAAGGCGCTGGATGTTTCACGGACCTTCGGTGACGGCGCGGCGCTCTCCGCAGATGTGCTTCCAGCCCTGGGCACCAAGTGCCCGCGCTGCTGGGTGTATTCCGAAGCGGTGGAGCAGGGCGGGGATGTCTGTCTCAAGTGCCGTGAAACATTGAGCTGAACCTGTAGTGAAGCCGCCCCCACAGGCCTTCAGCGCCTGTGGGGGAAACGCAGAAGCGAGGTCAGTTCCTCCACCCAAAGCTACTTGGTGGTCCTCATTCGACGACAGGGCGGGCCGGACTCCGTGCCACCGAACCACTTGGGGTGGTTGTGCCTGTCATTGACGCAGATTTTCTTGATGCATTCACCTCTGCCCGATGCTGCGGGCCCATGACGGTTCTCGCCCAACCCATTGAACCCTGTCCCCTCCGTGGTGGAACACAATGTCAGCCCAAGAGGCTCAGTGTACTGGCCAACCAGCGAGTACCGAATGTGCTGGTTCCCTGGCGGATTCGGTCGAATCAACGCCTGCGCTGAATAACGCATCAGGCAGTCATGAGCCCCGCTGAAGACACTCTGTGTCCCGTCCTCTGCACATCTGGCGGCCACATTGAGTTCCTGAATCTTCGTTGTGGACTCTTCGACCATCTTGGTCTGCCGCAACGAAGAGGGAGAATAGAGCATCTCCACGATATCTCCTGGAGCGTAGTTTTGTGGATCAAGGACGTACTCGTAGGTGCTTGGAATTCCGTCATCCACGGTCGTCGTCCATTGGACCTTGAGGAACCCGCCTTCGCCGTGATGGGGGACATTGGCGGAATGGGCAAGTTCATGCGCAACGGTGTGCTCAAATAGTTCTGGCTGCGACGCAGAATTAGACAGGTTGGTTGAGATGCCGACGTACTCAATGTTGCCAGGAGTACTTGCCCCGCCTGGGGTTTTTGAAGTGCCACTGCCATCGGTGAGCCATCTCAAGATAACGAAGTGTTGGTTGTTGCGATGGGCAACCTCACCATGATTTGCATTGATGAGACGACTCGAGAGGTTGCCTTCTGTCTCCTTGAGTTGGTGGACCTTGATCCCGGTGACACTGGCGAAGCGGTTGATTCCAGCGACGATGCCAGGAGGGGTGCCAATCCGGTTGACGAGGAAGTAGTCAACGTCATCAGGATTGGTCCTGGAGTGGCTTCCGTTGATGATGAAACCTCGGTACTCCTCTTGAAGCGTCAGGCCGTCGCCCCCTTCTTTTGGATCTCGATGGCCACGGCCTCCTGGGAGGAGTTCACTGTCGTCATCATCTCCAAGATCGAAGGCCCCTTTCATTTCGATCCATGTTCTGGCGATCTTCGAGTTCTCGGCGCGCCTGGGAATCCGCAAGGATTCGTTGAGTGCAAGTTCAGGATCGGTTCCTCCTCCATAGACTTTCGCGAGGACGACGGACTGGATGACCCTGCCGTCCGGGAACTTGGCCACCGCCCGGATGCTGCCGTAAGAGCCGTAGTCGAAGCTGGATACCATCGCGTAGGCATGGGTCGAGTACGAGCCTTCTGGTGTCCTGAGCTTGTTCTTGTCCTCGACGACGTAGCCTGGATTCTTGCTTTCCTCGAACTGGAGATCCTGCGGACTGTCCGCTGCCCCCTCGACTGGCATGTTCATGGCAAGGCCATCAATGCTCGATGAGTCGAGGAAGAACGTGATTTCGCTGGCGGCATCTGGGGCTGTGGGGACCAGCGGAATGAGCGAGGCCCTCACGCGGATGGAGTTCCCCGCGGCAGGAAGCTCGCCCGGGTTGGCGAGGCTATTGGGAAGGGGACTCTGGGGACCCAGCATCCGCTTCCGGTTTAGCCGCCGCTCCCGAGAGAAGCCTCACGCTTCCGTCGTTCGCGCTCTCGGCGCTGCTGGC